>NZ_ANPF01000060.1:0-20002 GCF_000328325.1 Halobacillus sp. BAB-2008
GCTGTTGTTCTCCATCCTGCGTGTCAGACCTGTCCCGTTCTGTGTCCTGGACGAGGTGGAAGCGGCTCTTGATGAGGCAAATGTCGACCGGTTTGCAAAGTTCCTGAAGGAGTTTAGTGCGAAAACCCAGTTCATCGTCATTACTCACAGGAAAGGGACGATGGAAGAATCAGATGTACTCTATGGTGTGACGATGCAGGAGTCGGGAGTATCCAAACTCGTCTCTGTCAGGTTGGAAGAAGCACCGGAATTATTGGAAGCGTAGGAAGGATGAGTCGATGAGTTTTTTCAAAAAGTTGAAAGAGAAGTTTGTGAAGAATGAAGAAACAGAGAAAAAGGAACAACTCCCTTTAGAGCAAGAGGAAGAAACAGAGCAGGAATCCCTTGATGGAGAGACCGAAGTCAAGTCGGAAGAGGTACCTGCCCCGGAAAAGGACACGTCTGAAGAAACCGCCGGTCAAGCATCACCTGAGCAGTATCCTTCTTCTACAGAACAGGAAGAAGTTGAGGAAGCCGATGAAGAAGAAATCCAGTCGGAAACGGAAACAGACGTGGAGGAAGAGAAAGACACCATCGCCTCGAAGTTCAAACGAGGCCTTCAAAAGACAAGGAACTCTTTTTCCAGTAAAATAAACGACCTCGTCGCCAGGTACCGCACGGTGGATGAAGATTTCTTCGAAGAGCTGGAAGAAGTACTCATTTCCGCAGACGTCGGTGTGACAACCGTCATGGAAATGATTGAAGAGCTTGAAATGGAAGTAAAAAGAAAGAACATTAAAGATCCACAGCAGGTGAAGGAGGTCATTTCCGAGAAACTGGTGGAAATCTATTACGGAGATGATGATGCAGGTGAAGTGGAAGGCCTGAAAGAAAACCCTGATGGTTTGACCATTTATCTCTTCGTAGGTGTAAACGGCGTCGGAAAGACGACGACAATCGGCAAACTTGCACACCGCCTGAAGTCAGAAGGGAAGAACGTAACGCTTGCAGCAGGAGATACATTCCGTGCCGGTGCGATTGAGCAGTTGGAGGAGTGGGGTAAGCGTGTCGGTGTGAACGTGACGAAGCACAGCGAAGGAAGCGATCCCGCAGCCGTCATCTTTGACGGGATCCAGTCAGCCAAATCAAGAAATGCCGATGTGCTCATCTGTGATACGGCCGGCCGACTGCAGAACAAAGTCAATTTGATGAATGAGCTTTCCAAAGTGAAGCGCGTCATCGAAAGAGAAGCTCCGGGGGCTCCTCATGAAGTACTGCTCGTCCTTGATGCAACAACGGGTCAGAATGCAATGAGTCAGGCGAAGACATTCGCAGAAGCGACCGATGTTTCCGGTATCGTGCTTTCCAAGCTTGACGGGACGGCTAAAGGTGGAATTGTCCTTGCCATCCGTAAGGAGCTGGACATTCCGGTTAAACTGGTCGGCCTCGGTGAGAAAGTGACCGACCTTGAGAACTTCGACGCCCATGCATTCGTCTACGGTTTGTTTGCTGACATGATCGATGAGTATGAAGAGGACGAAGAAAAAACGTCTTA
This sequence comes from Halobacillus sp. BAB-2008, assembly GCF_000328325.1. NCBI lineage: Bacteria > Bacillati > Bacillota > Bacilli > Caryophanales > Bacillaceae > Halobacillus > Halobacillus sp. BAB-2008. Next base: position 1,535 of record NZ_ANPF01000060.1, read on the forward strand.
AGCCTTGACATCTGGGGACAGGCTCCGTTAATATTTATGTGTAAAGGTATTTCACTTAACAAGGAGTGCTTCCAACGTGCTGGAAAAAACGACACGTATCAACTATCTTTTTGATTTCTACCAATCGTTGTTGACTCCTAAACAAAGAAATTATATGGAGTTATATTATCTCGAAGATTACTCGCTTGGTGAAATATCCGAAACCTTTGATGTCTCGCGTCAAGCGGTTTATGATAACATTCGCCGAACAGAGACGATGCTGGAAGAATATGAAAAGAAACTTCTGCTATATGAAAAATTCCAGAAACGCCAGCAGGTGATCAAAGAAATGGAAGCAGAAATAGAACAAGAGAAGCTTCCGGAACGATTCCATGACTGGCTGGAACAACTACAAGAATTAGAATAGGGGGGGCTTTCAATGGCTTTTGAAGGTTTATCCGACCGTTTGCAGGAAACGATTAAGAAAATCAAAGGCAAAGGGAAGGTGACCGAACAAGATGTAAAAGAAATGACGCGTGAAGTTCGCCTCGCCCTCCTCGAGGCCGATGTAAACTTCAAAGTCGTCAAAGACTTCGTCAAGCGCATTAAAGAGCGCGCGATCGGCCAGGAAGTAATGGAAAGCCTTACTCCGGGGCAGCAGGTTATCAAAGTCGTCAAAGAGGAACTCACCGAGCTTATGGGTGGGAACGAAAGCAAAATCGCCGTCGCCAAACGACCACCGACTGTCATTATGATGGTCGGACTTCAAGGTGCCGGTAAGACGACGACCACCGGAAAGCTTGCCAACCTCCTAAGGAAAAGCTACAACCGCAGCCCGCTGCTCGTCGCAGCAGATATTTACCGCCCGGCCGCCATCAAGCAGCTGGAGACGCTTGGCAAGCAGCTGAGTATGCCTGTTCATGCGGAAGGAACGGAAGCGAATCCTGTGGATATTGCGAAGAATGCTATCGCCAAGGCGAAGGAAGAGCACTATGATTATGTGCTGATCGATACCGCCGGCCGACTGCATATTGATGGAGATCTGATGGGAGAACTGCAGGAAATCAAAGAAGCGGTCAACCCGGATGAAATCTTCCTCGTCGTCGACGCGATGACAGGGCAGGATGCTGTCAACGTAGCGGAAAGCTTCGATGAGCAGCTAGATGTAAGCGGCGTACTCCTGACAAAACTGGATGGGGATACCCGCGGTGGTGCGGCTCTTTCCATTAAAGCAGTAACAGGGAAGCCGATTAAGTTCGCCGGTATGGGAGAGAAGCTCGATCAGCTTGAGACGTTCCACCCGGAACGTATGGCATCCCGTATTCTCGGGATGGGGGATATGCTTACACTCATCGAGAAGGCACAGACCCAGGTTGATGAAAAGCAGGCGCGTGAGCTTGAAACGAAGATGCGTACAGCCTCTTTCACTTTCGAGGATTTCCTTGAGCAGATGCAGCAGGTGAAGAATATGGGGCCTTTGGATGAGATCCTTAACATGATCCCCGGCGCCAATAAGATGAAAGGCTTGCAGAACGTCTCGTTTGATGACAAACAGATTGTTCATGTGGAAGCGATTATCCAGTCGATGACCAAGCATGAGCGTCAGGATCCGTCCGTCATGAACGCAAGCCGCAAGAAACGGATCGCCAAAGGGTCCGGAACGTCCGTTTCCGAGGTCAACAGACTTTTGAAACAGTTTGAAGAAATGAAGAAAATGATGAAGCAGATGAGCAATACCAAAGGGAAAAAAGGTAAAGGATTTAAATTTCCGTTTATGTAATGGAAAAAACCTTTACACACCATTGAACTTCTGCTAAAATCTAAATCTGTGTGAAACATTAAAGAAATTTTGGAGGTTGTTAAATATGGCAGTAAAAATTCGCCTGAAACGTATGGGTTCTAAACGTAACCCATTTTACCGTGTAGTAGTAGCAGATTCCCGTTCTCCTCGTGATGGTCGCATCATCGAGCAAATCGGAACATATAACCCAGTCGCTAACCCTGTAGAGGTTAAGATCGACGCTGACAAAGCGATCGACTGGATGTCCAATGGCGCGAAGCCAAGCGACACGGTTCGTAACCTATTCTCAAACGAAGGCATCATGAAGCAGTTCCACGAAAAGAAAAACCAATAACGAAGTAGTGGTGATCCCATGAAAGCCTTAATCGAAACGATCGTCACTCCGCTTGTCGATCATCCCGAAGACATCAAGGTGGACGTAAAAGAAGAAGATCATAAACTGATTTATCATCTTTCCGTCCATCCCGATGATGTTGGAAAAGTGATCGGAAAGAACGGGCGGATTGCGAAAGCGATTCGAACTGTCGTGTATGCGGCAGGCTCAGATTCCGATAAGCGAATCTATTTGGATATCATGTAAGAAGGGAGAGGGAGAACCTTTCCCTTTTTTACTAGTTTCATGTATGAAACGCATGAGGAAGCGGTGGTGAGGGAACGAAGATGCAGATCATCAGAAGAGTCCCGGTAAAAGAAGTACTGACCAATAATAGCCGTGCAGAGATGAAGCGGAACTTCGACCAGAAATGGAAACAGCTTGATCAGGAATGTGAGCAATTGATGTTCGAACAAAAGAAGTTGGAACGTAAACCCGGCCTCTCGAAGCAGGAAGTCGAGAAGAGATTCTCTAAAGAAATCAGCCGGAGAAAAGATCAGCTTCGCTGGTTGGAATATCAATCGACACAGCTGGACATCCTGCCTGATGGAAGTGAGCTCAAGACGGACGAAGTAGACGTATTAGTCACCGTCCACGAAGGCGATTGTTGGAAGGACATAACACAGGAACAGGAAATCGTCATTAAAGATGGAAAAGTCATACGAGCGAGGTAGTCATATACATGGATAAACAATTGTACAACGTCGGAAAAATTATTAATACACACGGCATCAAGGGGGAAGTAAAGGTCCATCGCGTTACGGATTTTGACGAACGCTTCCAGCCGGGACAGCAGCTTTACTTGGTTCAAGAAAACAAGGAGCCGAAACCCCTCGTCATAACGACGCACCGTATCCATAAGGGGTTCGATCTGATTCGATTCGAGGAACATGGTTCCATTAACGATGTAGAACAATATAAGAATGGGAAGCTGATGGTTTCCGAGGAAGCTCAGGCTCCGCTTGGCGAGCACGAATTTTACTTCCATGAAATCATAGGCTGTGCGGTGTACTTGGAGACAGGGGAAGAGCTTGGTTTGATCAAGGAGATTCTGACACCTGGTGCGAACGACGTCTGGGTTGTCAAGCAAAAACAGGGCGCAGATGTCCTTATTCCTTATATAGAGTCTGTTGTAAAGCAAGTGGATGTAGATAACAAGACGGTGGTCATCGATCCAATAGAGGGGCTGCTTGACTGATGCATATCGATATTTTGACGCTTTTTCCTGAAATGTTCAACGGGGTGCTGCAGACTTCTATTATGAAGCGGGCTCAAGAGCAGGGAGCCTTCACTTATAATTATGTGAATTTCCGGGATTATACAGAGAACAAGCATAACAAAGTGGATGACTATCCCTACGGTGGTGGTGCAGGACTCGTATTATCACCCCAGCCGATCTTTGACAGCATTCAGGCCATCAAAGACAAATCGGAAAAACCACCACGGGTCGTCCTTTTATGCCCGCAGGGAGAACCGCATTCCCAGAAGAAAGCGGAGGAATTGGCGCGGGAAGACCACTTAGTGTTCATATGCGGTCACTATGAGGGGTATGATGAGCGGATAAGGGAAGAACTTGTAACGGATGAAATATCGCTCGGAGACTATGTGTTGACGGGTGGGGAACTCGGGGCAATGGTCGTTATTGATTCCGTGGTGCGGCTTGTACCAGGTGTCCTTGGTAATGAACAATCAGCTCCGATGGATTCCTTTTCCAACGGGCTGCTTGAACATCCACACTATACAAGACCAGCCGACTTCCGCGGACGTAAAGTTCCGGATGTCCTTCTGTCAGGCAATCATGCCAAGATTGAAGAATGGCGCCACTATCAATCCTTGAAACGGACATTCGAGCGTCGTCCGGATTTGTTAAAAGACAGGGAACTCTCTGATAAGGAGAAATCTTGGATCAGGGAATGGGAAAATAGCTGAGAGCTGTTGAACTTTGCCCGGTCCTGTGGTATATTAATCTTTGTGCTTAAACGAACGGTTTAAGTGGAAAACGATGTTCCGCTGTTTCATAGAAAACACGAGCATTAGTTAAAAAGGAGTGAAGATCATGCAACAATTGATTCATGACATTACAAAAGAACAGCTTCGTACAGACCACCCAGACTTCCGTCCTGGTGACACTGTAAAAGTACACGTGAAGGTAGTCGAGGGTACTCGCGAGCGTATCCAGGTATTCGAAGGTGTTGTAATTAAGCGCCAGAACGGCGGAATCAGCGAAACATTCACTGTTCGTAAAATTACTTACGGTGTAGGCGTTGAGCGTACATTCCCTGTTCACTCTCCACGTATCGCTAAAATCGAGCGTACTCGTCGTGGTAGAGTACGTCGTGCGAAACTTTACTACTTGCGCAACCTGCGTGGTAAAGCGGCACGTATTAAAGAAATTATCTAATTTCAAGAGAAAGGAGCTTGCATCTGTCAAGCTCCTTTTTTCTAGTCAAGAAAGATTTGGGAGACAGCTTTTTAACTGTTTCGAATGCCCAGGAAGCGGGGACTAGTATGAAACAACAATGGTTAGATTGGATAAAGGCTTTCGTCATTGCAGCTGTACTTGCTGTCGTGGTACGTGTATTTCTGTTTGCGCCGGTTGTTGTTGAAGGGCCGTCTATGCTGGATACACTACATAGCAGGGATCACTTGATCGTTAGTAAATTGAACTATACATTAGGCTCTGCGGATCGTTTTGATGTCGTAGTGTTTCATGCGACTGAGCGGAAAGATTACATTAAACGTGTCATCGGTCTGCCCGGGGATCACATTCAGTATGAAAATGATCAGCTGTTCGTAAACGGAGAACCGGTGGACGAGCCTTTCCTTGATGAAAGAAAAAGCGAACTTCCCGAGGGTGTGCGTTTCACCGAAGACTTCTCCATGGAAGAGCTGCCCGGATCGTATGAAGTTGTTCCGGAAGGGCATCTGTTCGTGCTTGGGGACAATCGCAACAATTCCACAGACAGTCGGATGCTCGGCATGATCTCCGATGATCAAATTGTCGGACAGGCTGTTTTGTCCTACTGGCCGCTTAATCGGGTCAGTCTTGTTAATTAGGAGGTTTACGATGACTATTCAATGGTATCCCGGCCACATGGCCAAAGCAAAGCGGGAAGCGGCAGAGAAGTTGAAGCTCGTCGATTTCGTTATCGAACTTGTCGATGCAAGAGCACCTTTCTCTTCCCAGAACCCGATGCTGCATGAAATATTACAAGAAAAACCTAAGATGATCGTCCTTATGAAGAAGGACTTAGCCGATCCGCAGAAAACAGCAGAGTGGATCGAATATTTTGAAGCGTCATCCATCCCGGCAGTCGCAATTGAAGCAAATAAAAAACAAGATGTACAACGAGTAGTCCAGAAGGCGAAAGAGCTGGGCAGGGAGAAGCTGGAGAAATTGAAAGCAAAGGGCGTTCGACCGCGTGCTTCCAGAGCAATGATTCTTGGCATCCCGAACGTTGGGAAATCCACTCTCATCAACCGTCTTGCCAATAAAAAGATGGCCAAGACCGGCGATAAGCCGGGGGTAACGACTAAGCAGCAGTGGATCAAAGTGAAGAAGGAATTTGAGCTTCTTGATACTCCAGGGATTCTCTGGCCGAAGTTCGAAGAAGAAGAAGTAGGTTATCGTCTTGCGGCCATCGGAACGATCAAGGATCAGATCCTTCCGAAAGAAGATGTGGCAGCTTATGTTCTTGATTACATGAGAGACCATTATCCTGCTTTGCTTGAGGAGAGGTTCGGATTCGACCGTTATGATGATATCATGGAAGCTTTCGAACAGATTGGTCGGAAAAGAGGGTGTCTCGAGAGCGGGGGCGTCGTCAATTTTGAGAAGGTGTCGGATGTTATCCTTCAGGATCTAAGATCAGGTAAATTCGGCTTGATCAGTTTAGAAAGTCCGGAATAAGGAAGAAAGCGCACAGGAATAGCTGCCTTGCGCTTTTTTCTTATGTAGAGAAGCTAATGATTGCAGAGATGTTTCCGATAAAAGAAGAAAGGTAGTGGACGTACTGTCATGTCAAAACGGACGATTGCAGAGATATCTAAAAGGATAAAAGAAGGAACGATGACTTCAGCAGATTGGGAGGCGTTCCAAAGAGATGAACGAAAAGGTGTCAAGAAGCTCTTGGAACGTTATTTGAAAGAGAAAGAAAAAAAAGCAGAGCAGAAAGCTCAGTTCGAGGAGAAACGTCAATTTGAAATTGCATGGATTTCTCAAGGAAAGCAGGCGATTGCAGGAATTGATGAAGCAGGAAGAGGCCCGCTTGCCGGACCGGTCGTTGCTGGTGCCGTCATTCTTCCGGAAGGTTTCTATCTGGAGGGTCTGGATGACTCTAAGAAGCTTTCATTAAAGAAGAGAGAAGCGTTCTTTTGCCGAATTACGGAGGAGGCCGACTGGGGCGTAGGTGTCGTATCAAGTGAAGAGATCGATCGCTTGAATATCTATCAGGCTACCAAATTGGCGATGAAGAGGGCAGTAGAGCAGCTATCTGTATCACCTGACCACCTGCTTATTGACGCCATGGAGATCGATTATCCAGCCTGCAGCCAGACAAGCCTCGTTAAAGGTGACCAACGTAGTGTATCCATTGCCGCTGCGAGCGTCATCGCCAAAGTAACTCGAGATCGCTATATGGCAGAACTGGAAGAGGCGTACCCTGGTTATCATTTCCGGTCTAATCAGGGGTACGGGACGAGTGAGCATTTAGAGGCGTTGAGAACGCTGGGAGCGACACCTGCCCATAGAAAGAGCTTCGCTCCTGTGAAATCTGTCTTGTAAGAAAGGGCGTATAATCATGTTGAATGGTATTTGGTCCAAACTCGGTCCGATTATCCAAAACGCTGCTATGAAGGAGACCCCTGGTAAGAATCAGGTAGTGAGAGGATATGTGTCAGAGCGCCCACAGGGTACTAAAACGGTCGTCGAAGTCGGCGGCCGCTCTTTTTCTATTCATACCCAGTCTAACGTTAAAGAAGGCAGAACCTACTTCTTTAAAGTACTGGAAACGGAACCTGTGATGAAGTGGGAAGCTTTGCGCGAAGGGCGGCATGCAGCCATGCCTGCCCGGACCGGAGGAAGACAGCCCCTCTCCACAGATAAAGCAATGCTGGATACACTCCCCGTCTTCCCCCAACCACATACCGCTCCATTCCTTCCTCTTTTACAGAGTGATCGAAACAGTGCCGAATTCATACAGGTCATGGCCAGGAGCGGGCTTACGGTACCTCCTGCGCTGATTAACAGCTTGGTGAGGAAAGCCTCCCATTCTGTCACTGCAACATTTGCCAAGCTGGAACAAGCACTCTCTCAAGCTCCGATATCACGACGTATCAATAAGCTGCAAGGCGTCCTGACACACTTCACTGCAGAGAATTCCTCGGAATCGGCAGCCGGATCTGCTGCAGCGAAACTGTTACGGGAAGTCGCAGAAGGAGACCGAAGCTCGTATCAGCTCTTCCGTCAAATTGGTTTAATTTCCACCCAGTCCTTTTCATCCTATCGTTCTGCCTGGCTTCAATGGGCAGAAAACGGGGAAGAATCACCTCCCTTTCCACAAAGCCTGGAAAAGATGGCGGAAAAAATAAAAGGGGTGTGGGATGTTGTCCAGTCTCGAGAGTTGGTTGATCCCCCTACTATTATGAAGACATCTCTTTCACATAAAGCACCTCTTCTTCCTTTTGCCACCACGTTGGAAAAAGGGATGATAGAGGATACTGCTTCTCCTCCTGGTTTTTCTTCTCCGGCCGTAGACAAAGTGTGGCCTGATTTACTTAGTCGTCTTCATCATATAAGAAACGATCCGGCCATGATTGACCTGCTGGTGGACTGGGTCAGCCGATTAAGCATATTCCTTAAGCTTTCGGAAAAGGAACATGCATACATTCGTTTGAAAGCGGCTGTTGCCAGTTACGGATTCGATTCTGAAAAGCGGATGGTTTCAGGAGAACCACAAAGAGACAGCCTGAAATCTCTGTTGCTGCATCCGGAATCAAAAGCCCTGCTGACCCCGCAAGTACTCAAGGAGACTCTGAACACGTTAAATAAAATGCAGTCGATCTCACGCAGGGAGACGGATCAAGGAGTACAGCTGTTTCTTCAGCTCCCTGGAGCCGTCTTTCATGCTTCCGGTGACATTTACATAACCATGGACGGGAAGAAGAAGCGGAACAGCTCAGCTTTGGACCCGTCATTCTGTCACATCCTATTTTATCTAAATCTTGAAAGCCTGGACGAGACGGTCCTTGACCTTCGAATCAATAATAAAAACGTATCCGTACTCGTTGAGCCGGGGGTAAAAGGAGCGGGTGCCCTTGTCGAATCCTATAAAAAAGAGCTGGAGCAAGGTTTGTCGGAGCAGGGATACCGGCTGGTAAAGTTTCATGTGTATGATTCCAAAGAGACCTGTGCTCCGAAGACAACTGCAACGGATAAGAAAGGAGTAGATGTGTGGATATGAACAAGAAACAGAAAAGGGCGGTCGCCCTCCGGTATCAATCGGGTCATCATGCGGCACCGGTAGTAAAAGCGAAGGGGACGGGCAGCACGGCCGATCGTATTCTACAAAAAGGGGAGCAGCACGATGTTCCGGTCCATGAAGACCCGACTCTCGTGGAGTTATTGTCTGAACTGGATTTGAATGAACACATTCCGGAAGATTTGTATCATGTCGTTGCTGAAGTTTTCGCTTTCGTCTATAAAGCTGACAAAGAATGGGGAAATTCTTAATGCATAGATTGTGTTTACATAATAAAATATCTGTCAATCTTGCGAATTTTTCGACAGAAATCTAGCTTAGTATGGACAATTGATAGCGTTTTTTTATACAATGGACATGCAGTGAAAAATGATGGGAGGATGAAACATGAATATTCACGAGTATCAAGGAAAACAAATCTTGCGTGATTTCGGCGTTTCTGTGCCGAACGGCCACGTAGCATATACCGTAGATGAAGCTGTTGAAGCAGCGGAGAAATTAGGTAGCAGCGTGACTGTAGTAAAAGCACAAATCCACGCAGGTGGACGTGGGAAAGCCGGAGGAGTCAAGATCGCCAAGAATCTTGATGAAGTGCGTACATACGCGGAAGAGATACTGGGAAGCACCCTGGTAACCCATCAAACTGGTCCAGAAGGTAAAGAAGTAAAGCGCTTACTAATTGAAGAAGGCTGCGATATTCAAAGTGAATATTACATCGGGCTTGTCCTTGACCGTGCAACAAGCAAAGTAACAATGATGGCCTCAGAAGAGGGCGGAACAGAAATCGAAGAAGTAGCAGAAGCTACACCGGAGAAAATTTTCAAAGAAGTAGTTGACCCGGTGACAGGCTTGACGCCGTTCCAGGCGCGCCGGTTGGCGTTCCAAATCAATATTCCGAAGGAGGCGGTCGGAAAAGCTGTCAAGTTCATGCTCGGACTTTATGACGTCTTCGTACAAAAGGATTGTTCTGTAGCTGAAATCAATCCCTTAGTCACAACCGGAGACGGAGACGTCATCGCTCTGGATTCCAAACTGAATTTTGATGACAATGCTTTGTTCCGTCAGAAGGATATTGCTGAACTTCGCGATTTGGATGAAGAGGATCCGAAAGAAGTAGAAGCGTCCAAGTATGACCTTAGCTATATTGCATTAGACGGCAATATCGGTTGTATGGTAAACGGTGCGGGCCTGGCAATGGCGACTATGGATACAATTAAACACTACAGTGGTGATCCTGCTAACTTCCTTGACGTAGGAGGCGGTGCGACTGCGGAGAAGGTAACCGAAGCGTTTAAGATCATCCTGTCCGATGAAAACGTAAAAGGAATCTTTGTGAACATTTTCGGAGGAATTATGAAGTGTGACGTCATTGCCCAGGGCGTCGTAGAGGCGACTAAACAAATCGGGCTTACGCTTCCACTTGTCGTACGTTTAGAAGGAACGAACGTGGATGCAGGGAAGAAAATTCTTGAAGAATCCGGACTAAATATCACTTCTGCAGATTCCATGGCAGAAGGTGCACAAAAAATCGTAGAACTGGTCAAGTAAGAAAGGTGGGGAAAACGGATGAGTGTCTATATTGATAAGAATACAAAGGTAATAGTCCAAGGTATCACAGGTTCGACTGCACTATTCCATACGAAACAAATGGTGGATTACGGTACACAAATCGTCGGAGGAGTGACACCTGGTAAAGGTGGAACCGAAGTCGAAGGTATTCCGGTATTCAATACTGTGTCAGAAGCTGTAGAAAAAACAGGAGCCAACGCATCCGTCATCTATGTACCTGCACCATTCGCAGCTGACGCGATTATGGAAGCGACAGATGCAGAGGTTGATCTCGCTATCTGCATTACAGAACATATCCCGGTTTTGGATATGGTTAAAGTAAAACGATACATGGAAGGAAAGAAAACGCGCCTTGTCGGTCCTAACTGCCCTGGTGTTATTACTCCGGATGAGTGTAAAATCGGTATTATGCCGGGCTACATCCACAAAAAAGGACATGTCGGAGTTGTATCCCGTTCCGGAACACTCACATATGAAGCGGTTCATCAGCTGTCAGAGTCCGGTATCGGCCAGTCGACTGCTGTCGGAATCGGCGGTGACCCTGTCAATGGCACAGACTTCATCGACGTTTTGAAAGCTTTCAACGAAGACCCAGATACAGAAGCCGTAATTATGATCGGGGAAATCGGCGGAACGGCAGAAGAAGAGGCAGCCGAATGGGTAAAAGCCAATATGAAGAAGCCGGTCGTTGGATTTATCGGAGGCCGTACAGCACCTCCCGGCAAGCGTATGGGGCATGCCGGTGCCATTATTTCAGGCGGTAAAGGTACAGCTGACGAAAAGATCCGCGTCATGAATGAATGCGGAATCGAAGTGGCGGAAACCCCTTCCGTTATGGGAGAAACGCTTATAAAAGTGTTGAAAGAGCAAAATCTCTTCGATAAATGCAAGACCCACTAAGTAACTAAGGCGGAGGCCGTGTCGATCTAAAGGCACGGTCTCTATCTAATGGAAAGAAGGTGCCTGATTGAATAACAGGAGAACACGTTTGATCGCCCTGCATCAAATCCCGGGAATGTCCCGTTCTTTGTTAAAAAGGATAGGGAAAGCAGATTCAGATCTGCTGTTACCGTACCGTGCCGATGCGGAGGAGCTTGTCCATATGCTTGGTATTTCCCCCGTCCGTGCTGCCGGTATCATTCATCATAGGAACGACCCTAATATAATGAAGAAACTCGACAAAATCTTACAACACGGCCGTGTTGTTACATGGTTCGACAGGCATTATCCACCCCTTCTCCGAACAATCCCAGATCCTCCTCTCATTTTATATCTCCAAGGAGACGCTTCTCTATTACACCCCTTTCGCCCGTTGAGCGTCATTGGAACAAGAAAGCCTTCCAAATATGCCTATCCTGCGATGACGTCCGTTCTAGTCCCGCTGATAGATAAGGGCTTTACAATCATCAGCGGAATGGCCAAGGGAATCGATCAATATGCCCATCAGCTGGCAGTGGAAAATAAGGGAAGAACGATAGCTGTGCTCGGTTCCGGTTTTCATCATGTCTATCCCCGTAATAATGAGAGTCTTTATAGAACCCTCGCTGAAAATCAACTCGTCATCAGTGAATATCCGCCGGATCAGCCGCCTAAGAAGTATCACTTTCCAGAAAGAAATCGTATTATTTCCGGTCTATCTACAGCGACGTTTGTAGTGGAAGCACGCCTTAGAAGCGGGACCCTTATAACGGTCGATCAGGCTCTCGAGCAGGGGAGGGACGTCTATGCTCTGCCAGGTCCGGCGGGAAGTCAAACGAGCGAAGGGTGCCACCGGATGATCAACGATGGTGCGAAACTTGTCCATACCTATGAGGATATATGGGAGGACTGGGAATAGAAATTGGGATCGTTTCCTTTTCGCTTCCATATCCGACCGATATTTCATTAAATTGTAACTTTTTTCACGCTCCCGAACATATGTATTGCCAAAAGGTGCCGTTTCCATATATTCTGTTTATTAAACGTACCGAACCGTTTCCTCAAAAGGTTGATATCACGCTGTTTTTCGTAGGAAACGCTTTCCTGTTCCGAGAATTCAAAAGGAGATAATTTCAGGGTGAACAGGGAGATACTTAAGGAGATGCGGCTTAGCTCGGGGCGTTGTTTTTCAAGAAACATGTTTGACAAACGGTTTCATTGTATTTAATAATAGGGAAGATTTATTTATGAAAAATTATCAAAGAATGGAACAGAGAAATTTACCTCTATGGGAGGAACCTACATGGCAGATTATCTTGTAATCGTTGAATCACCAGCGAAAGCAAAAACAATTGAACGCTATCTCGGAAAAAAATACAAAGTGAAGGCTTCACTTGGTCACATCCGCGACTTACCGAAAAGTCAAATGGGTGTGGATGTTGAAAATGAATTCGAACCAAAATATATAACCATCCGTGGTAAAGGACCCGTCCTGAAAGAACTGAAAACCGCTGCAAAGAAAGCGAAGAAAGTATATCTCGCAGCCGACCCCGACCGTGAAGGGGAAGCAATTGCCTGGCACCTTGCCCACAGCCTCGATATTGATGATACCTCCGACTGCAGGGTCGTCTTCAACGAAATTACGAAGGAAGCGATCAAAGATTCTTTCAAACATCCGCGTTCGATCGATTCGGATCTCGTTGACGCCCAGCAGGCACGCCGGATTCTTGATCGCCTTGTTGGATACAACATCAGCCCGATCCTTTGGAAGAAAGTTAAGAAAGGTTTGAGCGCCGGGCGTGTGCAGTCCGTAGCCGTAAAAATAATTATCGATCGGGAAAATGAGATTAAGAGCTTCGAGCCTGAAGAGTATTGGACGATCGACGCTGATTTCTTGAAGGATAAGGAAGCTTTCCAAGGATCATTCTATGGTGTTGATGGGAAGAAGCAGGAATTGAAGACAGAAAACGACGTTAAAGAAATACAGAGCCGTATGAAGGGAAAAGATTTTTCCGTTGAAAAAGTCAACAAACGAGAGCGCAGACGGAATCCGTCCCTTCCGTTCACGACTTCTTCTTTACAACAGGAAGCGGCGCGGAAATTGAACTTCCGAGCCAAGAAAACGATGATGATCGCACAGCAGTTATATGAAGGGATTGATCTTGGCGGAAAACAAGGCACGACGGGTTTAATTACCTACATGCGTACAGACTCCACAAGGCTGTCTAATTCCGCTAAAGAAGATGCGAAACAGTATGTGGAAGGCCACTTTGGCAAAGAGTACCTGGGTGCAGATAAGAAAGCGAAGAAGCAGGAAGGAGCACAAGACGCACACGAAGCTATTAGACCGACGGGTGCCGACCGTGATCCTAAAGCTATGAAGAGCATTCTTTCCCGAGACCAGTACCGCCTTTATAAACTGATTTGGGATCGTTTCATCGCCAGTCAGATGGCTCCTGCCGTACTCGATACGATGACTGTCCACCTTTATAATGAAGGAGTGGAGTTCCGTGCCACAGGATCAGAAGTGAAATTCAAAGGTTTCATGAAGGTATATGTGGAAGGAAACGATGATAATAAAAAAGAGAAAGATAAACTGCTTCCTCATCTGGAAGAAGGAATGACGGTGAAAGCGGAAGAAATCAAGCCGAATCAGCATTTCACCCAGCCGCCTCCGCGATACACAGAGGCCCGCTTGGTGAAAACGCTGGAAGAACTTGGTATAGGTCGTCCGTCCACCTATGCTCCTACACTCGACACCATTCAGCGTCGTGGGTACGTAGCCCTTGATAATAAGCGTTTTGTACCGACGGAATTAGGGGAAATCGTCTTAGAACAATTGAAGGAGTACTTCCCTGAAATCATTGACGTCGACTTTACGAAAGAAATGGAAGATGACCTCGATGCCATTGAAGACGGCAAGGAGGAGTGGGTGAATATCATCCAGCACTTCTACAAAGGTTTCGAGCCCCGCTTGGAAAAAGCGGAGAAAGAAATGGAAGAAGTGGAAATCAAAGACGAACCGGCTGGGATTGATTGTGAGAATTGCGGTCATGAAATGGTCTACAAGATGGGCCGTTACGGAAAATTCCTCGCCTGCTCCAACTTCCCGGAATGCCGGAATACGAAGCCGATCCTTAAAAAGGTAGGCGTCACTTGTCCGAAGTGTGAAGAAGGCGAAGTAGTGGAAAGAAAAAGTAAGAAAAACCGGAAATTCTTCGGTTGTGAACGGTACCCGGAATGTGATTTCATTTCATGGGATAAACCGATCAGCCGCCCTTGTCCGAAATGTGAATCGCTTCTTGTGGAGAAGAAAGTCAAGAAGGGCACTCAAATCCAATGTACAAGCTGTGATTATAAAGAAGAGCCGCAGGCATAATCCGGTTATATAAATAAGAGCCTATGACTATCCTTATAGTTGTAGGCTCTTTTCCCTTTTTGATTGACACCGGAAGTAGGTGGCGCTATAATTACGGTTTGGTAAGGCTACATACTTGACAGCTGGTTAAAAAAGGTTGGACCCATGACTAATGACTTAAACATGCTCAAGTCGATTGCTTATAGTTGGAAACAATTCAGAATTTTGTTACATTTTTATTAAATCCATTGTTATTCGGAACATGCATGTGATAAAATTTAAGCGCCTTTGCGAGGTGACAAAAAACGATGCAGAATTATAAAGAAGAATTCATGGAATATCTTCAGATTGAGAAAAATGCTTCACCATTGACCGTGAAACATTACGGAAGAGACATCGATGAATTTGCTGATTTTCTGCAATCTGAAGGCTTCACTATACACGACTGTGATTACCCTGTGATCCGGGTCTTTTTATCGAGGCAGCATGAGCACGGGTACTCCAGAAGATCGGTTTCTCGAAAAATATCTAGTCTGAGAAGTTTCTTCCGGTTTTTAGAGAGAGAAGAGGTTCTCGCGAATAATCCCTTCATCAACGTTTCGCTTCCAAAAGAGGATGCACCAATCCCTGAATTCTTCTATTCAGAAGAACTGGAGCATCTATTTACGGTAAGTGACCTTGATACCCCTCTTGGACAGAGGGACCAGGCGCTTATCGAGCTACTGTATGGAACAGGTATTCGGGTCAGCGAATGCGTGAGAGTGGAAATGGGAGACATCGATTTTTCTCTGCGTACCGTCCTGGTACACGGGAAGGGGCGAAAGGAAAGGTATGTCCCGTTCGGCCAATATGCGGGAGAAGCACTTGAAACCTATATCAACAGCGGCAGAAAAGTTTTGTCTGAAAAAAGGACCGAAGCGACGAATCGAGTGTTTCTAAACGCTAAAGGTGGACCTCTCCGGGCCGACGGTGTTCGTCTGATTTTGAAGAGAATGGTGCAGAAGGCAGCGCTTACTGTGGATATTCATCCGCATAAACTGCGTCACTCCTTTGCCACTCATCTTCTGAACGAAGGAGCCGATCTCCGTGCAGTTCAGGAACTGCTTGGACATGAGCACTTGTCTTCTACACAAATTTACACCCATGTTACGAAAGACCGGTTACGGAATGTTTATATGAATGCCCATCCAAGAGCAAATAAGAGGTGAAGGTTATGGATCAACAATTTCATGCTACAACGATATTCGCAGTACAGCATCAGGGGAAAAGTGCGATGAGCGGTGACGGTCAGGTTACCCTAGGAAATCAAGTCGTCATGAAACATACCGCACGTAAGGTGCGGCGATTATTCAATGATCAGGTGCTCGCTGGTTTTGCCGGTTCTGTTGCAGATGCATTCACTCTTTTCGAGAAGTTCGAAGGGAAGTTGGAGAGTTACGACGGCAACCTTGCAAGAGCATCGGTAGAGCTTGCAAAAGAGTGGCGGAGCGATAACGTTCTCCGTAAGCTGGAAGCGATGTTGATCGTAATGGATAAAGAAAACATGTTTCTAGTGTCTGGTACAGGGGAAGTAATAGAACCGGATGATGGTATTTTAGCCATCGGTTCCGGAGGTAATTTCGCCCTCAGTGCAGGAAGAGCGCTTAAGCGCTATTCCCCAGAGCAGTCCGCGGAACAGATAGCCAGAGCTGCACTTGAAATTGCAGGTGAAATTTGTGTATTCACCAATGATCAAATCATTTTGGAAGTTCTCGATTAAGGGGGCATACGTATGTCATTAAATTTAACGCCTAGAGAAATCGTCGAAAGGCTCGACCAATATATTATCGGCCAGGGCAGTGCCAAGCGTTCTGTCGCGATCGCTCTTCGGAATAGATACCGTCGCATGCAGCTGACGGATGACCTGAAGGATGAAATTGTTCCAAAGAACATCCTAATGATGGGACCGACGGGGGTAGGGAAGACAGAGATTGCCCGCCGTCTTGCCAAACTGGTCGGTGCGCCATTTGTAAAAGTGGAAGCGACGAAATTTACGGAAGTAGGTTACGTCGGACGCGATGTAGAGTCCATGGTTCGTGATCTTGTAGAGATGGCTGTCCGTATGGTTAAACAGGAGAAGATGGAAGCGGTCAAAGACCGTGCAGAGGAGCAGGCGAACAAAAGACTTGTCAAGCTGCTGGTCCCTTCCAAAAAGAAGCAGGGCAACAACTTTAAGAACCCGTTTGAGATGATCTTTAATCAAGGCGGTCAAGAGGATAAGGATTCCGCTGAGGATAAAGACGAAACGGAAATTGAAACGAAGCGTAGCCGCATCAGGCATCAGTTGGATCTCGGCGAGCTTGAGGATCGCATGGTCACAATTGACGTGGAAGAATCTCAAGCATCCATGTTCGATATGCTGCAAGGTTCCGGGATGGAACAGATGGGAATGAACATGCAGGATGCTTTCAGCCAGTTCATGCCGAAGAAGAAGAAGAAACGGAAGCTCTCTGTTGCAGAAGCCCGAAAGGTATTGACACAAGAGGAAGCAGGCAAGCTTGTGGATATGGATGAAGTCGGACAGGAGGCCGTTTCCAAGGTGGAACAGTCCGGGATGATCTTTATCGACGAGATTGATAAGGTGGCAGCGAAAGGAGACAATCAGGCGAACGTCTCCAGAGAAGGAGTTCAACGTGATATTCTGCCGATCGTTGAAGGTTCAACGGTCGTCACGAAATACGGCCCCGTATCGACCGATCATATTCTGTTCATTGCTGCCGGTGCCTTTCATATGGCTAAACCGTCCGATCTCATCCCTGAGCTCCAGGGAAGGTTCCCGATCCGGGTCGAATTGAATAAACTGAGCGTCGCGGATTTCAAGAACATTTTGACAGAACCCTCCAATGCGCTTTTGAAACAATATAAAGCATTACTTGAAGTTGAAGGTATAAAGGTTGAATTTTCTGACGATGCTATTACTAGACTTGCAGAAATCGCTCACGAAGTGAACCAGGAAACCGACAATATAGGAGCTCGGCGTCTCCATACAATCTTGGAGAAGCTGCTTGAGGATCTATCCTTTGAAGCTCCTGACGTTACGATGGAAACGATCGAGATTACACCACAGTATGTAGACAGCAAACTATCATCTATTGTAAAAAACAAAGACTTATCACGATTCATTCTATAAGGATGAGATCAACAAGGAGGAAACGCACATGAAACTTCTAGAACGTGCACGCAGAATCAATGCTATGTTACAAACAACAACAGGAAAATCGGTGGATTTCAATGAAATGTCCGCAACGATGAGAGACGTTATCGAAGCGAATACATTCGTTGTAAGCCGCCGTGGGAAGCTGCTCGGCTTCGCCATCAACCAGGAAATTGAAAACGAGCGCATGAACGCAATGTTCTCTGAACGACAGTTTCCACAGGAGTATACCCAAAATTTATTCAACATTAAGGAAACGACGCCGGACATCGATATTGACAGCGAGTATACGGCTTTCCCTGTAGAGAACAAGGAATTGTTCAAAAAAGGATTGACGACAATCGTACCAATCATCGGAGGTGGTCAGCGCTTAGGAACGTTGATCCTGAGCCGTCTGAACGGAAGTTTTAATGATGATGACCTGCTGCTTGCTGAGTATGGTGCAACCGTTGTCGGAATGGAGATCCTGCACGAGAAGACAGAAGAGATTGAACAGGAAGCCCGCAGTAAAGCTGTCGTTCAAATGGCAATTTCTTCTCTTTCCTACAGTGAATTGGAGGCCATCGAGCATATCTTCGATGAACTGGAAGGTAATGAAGGACTACTTGTTGCCAGTAAAATTGCAGACCGTGTCGGAATCACGCGTTCCGTCATTGTAAACGCGCTTCGTAAGCTTGAAAGTGCGGGTGTCATCGAATCACGCTCATTGGGAATGAAAGGTACGTATATCAAAGTGCTTAATAATAATTTCCTACTGGAGCTTCAAAAGCTTCGCACGAATTAAAATAATAAAAAAAG
>NZ_ANPF01000061.1:0-39168 GCF_000328325.1 Halobacillus sp. BAB-2008
CGGAGGGGTTTTTATTTTATACAAAGAGAATAGAAGGAGGAAGATCGGAATGGATCAACAAGATCTTTCGATGCCGACAAAGTACGATCCGGCAGCAATTGAAAAAGACCGGTATCAGTACTGGGTGGACGGCAAGTTTTTTGAAGCAACAGGAGATAAAGAGAAGGAGCCTTATACTATTGTCATCCCGCCGCCGAACGTCACAGGGAAACTGCACCTTGGCCATGCGTGGGATACGACATTGCAGGATATTTTAAGCCGTGTGAAGCGGATGCAGGGATATGACGTCCTTTGGCTGCCGGGAATGGATCACGCGGGCATTGCGACACAGGCGAAAGTCGATGCCAAACTTCGGGAAGAAGGAATCAATCGTCATGATTTAGGACGGGAGAAGTTCCTGGAAAAGTCCTGGGAGTGGAAGCATGAATATGCAAAATTCATTCGCGCCCAGTGGGAGAAACTCGGCCTCGGTTTGGACTATTCAAGAGAGCGTTTCACTTTGGATGAAGGTCTTTCAAAAGCGGTTAAGGAAGTATTCGTCAAGCTTTATGAGAAAGGTCTCATTTACCGCGGGGAGTACATCATCAACTGGGACCCTGCGACACAGACAGCTCTTTCCGATATTGAAGTGGAATATAAAGATGTCCAGGGCGCGTTCTATCATATGCGTTATCCGCTGAAGGGCGAAGAAGGTTCGATTGAAATCGCAACGACACGCCCGGAAACCATGCTTGGAGACACAGCCATTGCCGTTCATCCGGAAGATGATCGTTACAAACATTTGATCGGCAAAAAAGCGATCCTTCCTATCGTTGGAAGGGAAATTGAAATTGTCGGAGACGATTATGTCGATATGGAATTCGGATCAGGAGCGGTGAAAATCACACCGGCCCACGATCCAAATGATTTTGAAATCGGCAACCGCCATAACCTTGAACGCATTCTTGTCATGAATGAAGACGGAACAATGAATGACAACGCCGGTAAGTATCAAGGGATGGATCGTTTCGAGTGCCGGAAGCAGATTGTCAAGGACCTTCAGGAATCCGGCGTTCTCTTCGAGATTGAAGAGCACATGCATTCTGTCGGCCATTCGGAACGGAGCGGAGCAGTAGTTGAACCGTATCTTTCCACCCAGTGGTTCGTTGACATGAAGCCTCTCGCAGAAGCGTCCGTCGATCTTCAAAAAGGAGACGATCGAGTAGCATTCGTGCCGGAACGATTCGAGAAGCCGTACCTGCACTGGATGGAAAATACGCGTGACTGGTGTATTTCCCGTCAATTGTGGTGGGGACACCGCATTCCAGCCTGGTACCATAAAGAAACCGGGGAAGTGTATGTCGGCAAAGAAGCACCGGCAGATGAGGAAAATTGGAAGCAGGAAGAAGATGTCCTCGATACATGGTTCTCTTCCGCTCTGTGGCCGTTTTCCACAATGGGCTGGCCGGATGAGGACAGTGAAGATTATAAGCGCTACTTCCCGACGAACGTTCTTGTTACAGGTTATGACATCATCGGATTCTGGGTAAGCCGGATGATCTTCCAGTCGCTTGAATTCACAGGGAAGCGTCCGTTTGACGACGTTCTTATCCACGGTCTTGTCCGTGATGCTGATGGACGGAAAATGAGTAAGTCCCTCGGAAACGGTGTCGATCCGATGGATGTCATTGAGAAGTATGGCGCGGATTCGCTGCGTTACTTCCTATCTACCGGCTCTTCTCCGGGGCAGGATCTGCGCTTCCACTGGGAGAAGGTGGAATCAACGTGGAACTTCGCCAACAAGATTTGGAACGCCTCCCGCTTTGCGCTCATGAATATGGGAGATTTAACGTTTGAGGACATTGATTTGTCCGGGAAGAAATCCGTTGCCGATCAGTGGATTCTGACTCGTTTGAATCAGACGATTGAGCAGGTGACGACGAACATCGATAAGTATGAGTTCGGGGAAGCAGGACGTCACCTGTATAACTTCATCTGGGATGACTTCTGTGACTGGTACATTGAAATGGCGAAGCTGCCGTTATACGGAGAAGACGAGGCGAGAATTCATACGACCCGTTCGATCCTGGCTTACACGCTTGATCAGACGATGCGTATGCTTCATCCGTTCATGCCTTTCATTACAGAGGAAATTTGGCAGCATCTTCCGCACCAAGGAGAGTCCATCACGCAGGCGTCCTGGCCGGTAGTCCGGGATGACTTCCATAACGAAGAAGCAGTGGCGGAAATGGAGCGTCTCGTTTCTATTATCCGATCCGTGCGGAATATCCGCTCCGAAGTGGATACGCCGATGTCTAAAGAAATTCAGTTGATGATTCAGGCGAAAGATCAAGCTGTCGTTGATGAGCTTGAGAAGAACCGTGCCTACCTGGAACGTTTCTGTAATCCAAGCGAGCTTGAAATTTCGACAGATCTTCAGGCACCTGAAAAAGCCATGTCAGCGGTTGTTACCGGAGCGGAACTTTATCTGCCGCTTGCAGGTTTAATCAATATCGAGGACGAGATTAAGCGTTTGGAGAATGAATGGAAGAAGTGGGATCAGGAAGTCACCCGCGTCCAGAAGAAATTGTCCAATGAAGGTTTTGTCAAAAAAGCGCCGGAACAGGTTGTCGAAGAAGAACGGAAGAAAGAAACCGACTATTTGGATAAACGTACAAAAGTCGAAGCGAGAATTAAGGAATTGAAAGCATAAACAATGGAAAGGGAGTGTATTCTTTAGGAATACGCTCCCCTTTTTGAAGGTAGGGAAGACAGCTATGAATTATCAAGAAGCTTTGGATTGGATACATTCGAGAGAGAAGTTCAAAGTGAAGCCGGGTTTGAAGCGCATGGATTGGATGATGGAACGCCTCGGCCATCCGGAGAAGGGCTTTAAAGCGATTCACGTCGCCGGTACAAACGGCAAAGGCTCGACCGTTTCCTTTCTGAGGAATCTCCTCCAAGCACAAGGATACACGGTGGGAACCTTCACTTCTCCTTATATCGAAAGATTCAATGAGCGTATCAGCCTGAACGGGGAGCCGGTTTCTGATGCGGTGATTGCACGCCTTGTGGGTCGGATACGTCCGCTTGCTGAGTCTTTGAAGAAAACCCCTTTAGGAGAACCGACAGAGTTTGAGATCATAACTGCCATGGCGATGATCTACTTTGACGAACAGCCGATCGATTATGCCGTCGTGGAAACGGGACTTGGTGGACGGTATGATTCGACGAATATTCTTCATCCCATCGTTTCTGTCATCACAAATATCGGACATGACCATATGAATATCCTCGGTTCGACAGTAAGGGAGATAGCCGGTGAAAAGGCGGGGATCATCAAGCAGAAGGTCCCGGTCGTGACAGCAGTTAAACAGCCCGAGGCAATGGAAGTCATCCTTGAAGAAGCAACGAGTCAAAAAGCACCGTTATTCTCTTTAACTACGCATTTTCACGTCACACATGAGGCAAGTACACCGGAAGGGGAAACCTTTATATTCCGGTCGGGTGCGTATGAATCGGAACTTCTTCTCAGTAGAATGAAAGGGCATCATCAGGTGGAGAACGCATCGGTCGCCCTCCAGACAATGGAGAGTTTAAAGCAGGCGGGAGATGCCATCGACCGCAGGCATTATAGGAGCGGATTGGAACGAACGACATGGCCGGCACGCTTCGAAACGGTCCGGAATCAGCCGCTTACTATTATTGACGGGGCTCATAACGAAGAAGGGACCAAGGCTCTCGTGGATACAGTGAAAGAACATTACAGGGGACGGTCGGTTGTTCTCGTTTATGCAGCTTTGGAAGACAAGCCGGTTATAAAGATGATGAATCAATTGAAAGAAGTAGTCGATTTCGCAGTCGTGACCAGCTTTGACTTTCCGAGAGCCTTGCAGGAAGAAGACCTTGCTTCTCTCTCCCCAATTAAACCGACGCTTCCTGCGGAAAACTTACAGGAAGCGTTGAGGCTCGCCGAGCAGCAGTTGGATGATAAGAGTGTGTTGTTAATAACGGGGTCCTTATACTTTATCTCGGACGTTAGAGCATACTTTAAATCAAAAATGAAGAAGTGACTGAAAACGTCTGGGCTTCCTCTATGAGGGAGTCCAGTTTTTTTGGTTTTTGTGATGCTTTATGCTTATTTGTTAAGGTTACAGTGCGACAAATGTCGGTTTATGAGATATAATTTGGTGGTAAAAAAGATTCATTTGATAAGTGGCTGACAAGGAGCGTTGAATAGATATGGTGCATAAGAGAACCGCTTGGAAACTGGTGCTTGTTTTAACGATCGGTATATTTCTGCTCTTCCTCAATACCCAGGAGGCGGCAAAGGCTTTCACTTTTGTAACCGGGGGAGGCAACTACGCGGAAAATACGACGGTCGCTTCTATATCTCTGGCCGGCAAGAACAGGAAAGAAGCGGAAAAAATCTTAGCAGACAACATAGAGGAATGGCGGGATGAAACAGCCGTTACGTTATCAGCATCAGGAAAACGTATTATTCTGGATACGGAAGAAGTGACGTTTGATGTGAAGGAAACGTTGGAGGATGCGGTCCAAGGGTCTGATAACGGTCTGATCGTTGTACTCTCCGACCGTTTTTTTGATCCATTGGAAGAAGAGATGGACAGCGAATTAAGAGATTCACTCTCAGAAAAGATGCTGCGTGACGTTGTAAAAGAGGATGCTGCTTCCCTCCCGGAAGATTCTTTGGAATACGACGCCTATCATTTTCTTGATCAGGAGAATGAAGAACTCTATGAATCGATTGGAAGCCAGACGATGAACGTACCGGCAGAGGTGGATATGGAGCGAATGAGAAAGCTGTTCGATCATGCAGAAATGGAAAATGGGGAGACATTCTCCATGCTTGATTTGTTGTTTGAGGAAGGTGTATATGATGAACAAGCGCTGAATATGGCGGCAACAGCCATCTACGGTGCGAGTCTGAAAGCTGGGTTTGATGTGGAGGAAAGACACATCAGCCAAAGGAGACCGGCATTTGCTGAAATTGGCATGGAGGCAGGTGTGAATCTAAAGGACAAGCAGGACCTGAAGCTGTATAACCCTTATTCTCATGACTACATATTGAACTGGGAGGAGACGTCTTCTGGATTCGAGGTGTCCTGGACCGGCTACCCGACAGGCTCAGATTATCAGATTTATGTCCGATCGGCAGGCACCGTACCGCCGAAAGCGATTGTCGAGTATTCCACCTTGTTGGAACCCGGGCAGGTGGAAGTGGTGCAGCAGGGACAGGACGGGGAAAGCGCAGAGATATGGCGGGAAGACCGTGCGTCCCTTAACGGTGATGAGGAGCTCTTAACGGAAGATTATTATCCTCCTGTCCCTGGGGTGGAGGTGCATTCCAGTTTTGTCGTGCTGAACGAGTTGGAAGAGGAAGCACAAGTGGATTCCGAAGTCGTGAAGCACCCGTCCCTGGATGGTACGAAAGCTTCCAATCCTGTCGGACCAGGAGAAGTGGATGTGTGGGAAAATGTGCAGGAGTGGGAGAAGAAATGATGGAACGTAAAGTGAAGGTGGGAGGATAAGATGACAAGAAGGAAGCGGCTTGGTGATCTGTTGAAAGAAGCAGGTGTCATTGAGGAAGCTCAAATAGAAGAAGCCCTGAAAGAAAAGCAAGCAGACCAAAAGCTCGGAGACGTATTGGTGGAGAAAGGGTATGTGACGGAACAACAGTTGATCGAAGTATTGGAATTCCAACTGGGCATTCCGAGGTTTCCCTTTTTCACTTTCCTGTTGATTCCCAAGTTATCTCTATCGTGGATAAGGACTTCGCCCTTCGTAATCTGCTTGTTCCCATTCAGCGTAAGGGTAGAGAATTAACGGTTGCAATGGCGGATCCCATGGACTACTACTCCATCGATGACATGAAAATATCGACAGGGTTTCAGATTTCGCCGGTCATTGCCACGAAGTATGAAATCATTCAGGCGGTGAACCGTCATTATAATTTGAGCGATTCCGACCTTGAGGAAGAAAAGGACGGGGAAGCTCCTGCCATCCGACTGGTGGATCAGCTGCTCCAGGCAGGAGTGCAGATGAAAGCGAGCGATATACATATCGATCCACAGGAATCAAAGGTGTTGATCCGGTACCGGATTGACGGCGTATTGAGGACGGAGCGTACGCTGCCGAAAAGTCATCAAAACAGTTTGACTGCCCGTGTGAAAATCATGGCGGACATGAATATTACAGAAACACGTCTGCCCCAGGACGGACGGATCAAGACGAAGGTCGACCACGGAACGGTAGATTTGCGAATCTCGATTCTCCCGACAGTGTTTGGGGAGAAGGTCGTCATTCGAATTTTGGATTTGGCGAATACGCTCGGCGGAATCGATGAACTCGGTTTCCATCCCGTCAATAGAGATAAGTACCTCGACTTAATTCAACAACCCTCGGGTCTGCTGTTGATCACCGGCCCTACTGGTTCTGGAAAATCCTCTACACTCTATGCTTCTTTAAACCGTCTTAATACGGAGAATGTCAATATTATAACGGTGGAAGATCCGGTAGAGTACCAGATTGAGGGGCTCAATCAGGTGCAGGTCCATACCAAGGTCGGGTTGACGTTTTCGGAAGGCCTGCGTTCGATTCTTCGCCAGGATCCGAACATCGTCATGGTCGGAGAGATCCGCGATTCCGAAACAGCAGAAATTGCCGTGCGCGCATCGTTAACCGGTCATCTCGTTCTTAGCACGCTTCATACGAACAGCTCCATATCGGCCATTCCCCGCCTGTTTGATATGGGAATCGAACCGTATTTAGTCGTATCCTCTTTATCAGGGGTTGTGGCTCAAAGGCTTGTAAGAAGGATATGCCGGGATTGCAGACAGGCGTATACGCCAAGTGAGATGGAGAGAAATCATTTTCGGAAACGCGGGATTCAGGTGGATCAAATATACAAAGGCGCCGGCTGTAACAGTTGCCAGAATTCCGGCTACAGAGGGCGGATGGCCATCCAGGAGGTGCTTGTCATTGATGATGAAATTCGAAGTTTAATGATGCAGCACAAGAGTATGGAGGATGTTCAGCGCTATGTGAGGGACGCAGGCATGATGTTTCTTTTGGATGACGGACTTTTGAAGGCGCAGCAGGGGTTGACGACACTGGAAGAGGTCCTCCGAGTCGCAAAAGCATATGGAGGGAGGGATGGGAAATGAAGGAACAATTGGATGAGTTATTGACACTTGCGAACAGCTATGGTGCATCTGATATTCACATGACGGTGGGAGTCCCTCCGATTTTCCGGATCCATGGAGAACTGCAGCGGTTCGGAGAAGAGAAGGTGAGGCCGGAAGATACAGAAGCGATGGCAGAAGCGATCCTGTCCGACGTTCTTTTGGAGCAGTTGAGGAAAGTGAGAGAAGTGGACGTTTCTTACGGCATTGCCGGTGTGTCCCGGTTCCGGATCAATATTTTCTATCAGCGCAATTGTCTGTCCCTTGCCGTCCGAATCGTGCCCCGTAACATTCCGACCATCAGCGAACTGCACATGCCCGACGTGTTGAAAGATATCAGCATGTTTCCTCAGGGGCTCGTGCTCGTGACCGGGCCGACCGGGTCGGGGAAGTCGACCACACTTGCATCGATGGTCGACCATATTAATCAAACCGGTAAAAAGCATATCATTACACTGGAGGATCCGATCGAGTACACGCATAATCACAAGAACTCGATCGTTGATCAGCGGGAAATTGGTTTCGATACACGAAATTTCGCGAATGGTCTCCGCGCGTGTTTAAGGCAGGATCCGGACGTCATCTTAGTTGGGGAACTCCGGGATTACGAAACCATTTCGACAGCTCTGACCGCAGCAGAAACCGGTCACCTCGTTTTGGGTACGCTGCATACTACAAACGCACCGGATACGATTGACAGGATCATCGATGTTTTTCCACCGGCACAGCAGGGGCAGGTAAGGGTCCAGCTTGCGAACGTCCTGCAGGCAATCGTTTCGCAGCGGCTGTTCCAAACAATGGACAGGAAAGGGCGCCGTGCAGCCGCAGAAGTGTTGATCAATACACCTGCCGTTAAGAATTTAATTAGAAACGCAAAGATTCATCAAATTAAGAATGTACTGCAGACGTCCAGAGCGAACCGGATGCAGACGCTGGAAATGTCTATTTTGGAGCTTCTTGGTAAGAAAGTGATTGATGAGAGGGATGCGGCTCCATTCCTGAAAGAAGGGGGCGTTTAATTCATGCCCTACTATTCGTATGAAGGCCGAACGATCGCCGGGAAAATCAGAGGGAAAATACGAGCAGAAACAAAAAACGAAGCGGTGTCGAGATTGAAAACGGACGGGGTCGTCATCAAAGACATCAAGGCATCCACCAACCCACTGCTTTACGACATCCATATAGGGAGGGCTGTGAAGCAGAAAGACTTCGTGATTTTCCTCCGGCAGTTCGCCACTTTGATCAAAGCAGGGATCTCCCTTTTGGAATCGACGAGAATACTGGCCCAGCAAACGAACAGCCGGAAGCTTGGAGAGGCGCTTCGGGACGTTTCAGGTCATTTGGAGAGTGGAAGGGCCTTCTCGGAAGCTTCTGCTCTTCATCCAAAAGTATTTCCGAACTTGTTCGTCCAATTGATCCGTGCGGGAGAAGCGGGTGGAAACCTGGAGGAGATTTTGGAGAGATTGGCTGTTTACTATGAGAAGCAGTTCGATACACGCCAGAAAATCATTTCCGCCTTGTTATATCCTTCCATCGTCGGTGGTGTTTCCTTCTTGATCATCCTCTTTCTGCTGACATTCGTCGTTCCACGGTTTGCGGATATGTTTTTAAGTATTGGTGGAGATCTCCCTGCCATGACGAAGTTTACACTTCAAGCAAGTGGAATGGTGGAGAGATTTTGGTATATCTTGATCCTTGTCCCTGCACTTGCCGTCGTTCTTTATCAGGCACTTATCCGGCGAAGCCCGAAAGTAAGCTATACATTAGACGCGTGGAAACTTCGCGTGCCGGTTTTCGGTCCGTTACTAAAAAAGGCTGCTCTCGTGCGGATGACGAGCACCCTCAGTTCTTTGATGAACAGTTCCGTTCCCATCCTGAAGTCGCTCGAGATTACCCGGAAGGTTGTGGAAAATAAAGTCATTGAAAAGGCGATCGAGGACAGCTTCCAATCTCTGGAGCAGGGGGAAACCTTGTCCCGTCCCTTGAAGGAGTCTCCTGTGTTTCCGCCTCTCGTTGCTCAAATGATCGCCATCGGGGAGGAAACGGGGTCGCTTGACTATATGCTCGCCAAAGTAGCAGAGTTCTACGACTCGGAACTGGAATACGCGACAGAACGATTGAAGACGCTGATTGAACCTGTGATGATTCTGTTTTTATCCATTGTGGTAGGAAGTATCGTCGCATCAATCGCCATCCCGATGTTCTCCGCGTTCGAGAACATTCGCTGAGTATGTTGGATCGGTAAAAAAGTGCTAGTCGTAAATCCTTTTATCCTTTATAATGAACATAGGTCATTTTGCTAATGAAAAAAGAACTATCTTGTATTAGTAACTACCTTACTATCATTTGAAGGAGAGAGAAGATGAAAAAGTGGAAACGTTTGTTGAAGAATGAGAAAGGTTTCACGTTAATTGAACTGCTGGCCGTCATCGTCATTTTAGGAATTATTGCACTGATTGCCGTACCGGCTATTGGGAATCTGCTGGCTGATACGAAGGACGATGCACATGACTCGAATGCCCTTGCGCTTTTGGAGGCTTCTCGTATTGCGGAAGTGAATGGAGAGTTTACATTTCCAACGGATGCAAGTAAATTGTATGAGGCCGGTTATTTAGATTCTGTCCCTCAAGATCCTGTTACAGGAAAGCCATACGTAACGACTAAAGTTGAGAAAAATTCAGATGGTGTATTCGAGGTTACCTTGGACAAATATGTAGAAGGTAAAACAAAATCTGACTTATCTAACGAATAATTTTAAAATTTAATGTTAAGGGTCCCTAAATTCGGGACCCTCCTTAATTATATTAATCGAGGAGACCAAACCATGCATGTCATTCTACCCCTCTATATATTCTTAACCGGTACGATTCTCGGCTCGTTTTACAACGTCGTCGGAATCCGCCTCCCCAAACACATTCCCTTCGTACAAGGACGCTCCGCCTGCCCCGATTGCGGCACGCAGCTCGAACCCCGGGATTTGATCCCTGTCTTATCCTACGTAATCGCTAAGGGCAGATGCAGGCACTGCGGCCGTCCTGTTTCCTTCCTTTATCCCGCAGTCGAGCTTATAACGGGAGCGTTGTTTTTTATTGCCTATGTTCACTATGGATTAACGGTTGAATTCACAGGTGCTCTCTTGTTGATTTCGCTTGCTGTTATTGTCAGCATCGGGGATTTCAAATATATGCTTATCCCGAACCGTCTGCTGCTCTTCTTTACAGGTGTCTTCTTCCTGTATCGAATCGCCTTTCCGCTCGATCCCTGGTATGACTCGCTTCTTGGTGCTTTGACGGGAAGCGGTATTGTGTTCGTCATTATTGTAGTCAGCAAGGGCGGCATGGGGGCGGGAGACATGAAGCTTCTCGGTGTTTTAGGTCTTTTTCTCGGTATGAAAGCGATGGTTTTGACGCTTTTTCTTGCTTCCTTGATCGGAACCGTCGTAAGCCTCTCCCTCATAGGGATCGGCGTCGTTAACCGGAAACAGCCGGTTCCATTCGGGCCTTCGATCATGGCTGCGGCTTTGATTGTCTACTTTTACGGGCAGCAGATGATGGATGCTTATTTCAAAATGTTGTAAGGATAGGAGTCGTTATGTATGTTCTCACTAATAAAACAGTCCGGACGGATTCATTTTATTATTAAAACCCACGTCATCCGTTTTCTTCATAGTAAGTCGGCAGGAGGAAAAGAGGATCTAGTGGAAGCCGGGGAAATTCCCATTCCTAAAGGGGTATGGGCTGATGGAAGGCTGCAGGATCCGGAAGAGCTCTTCCGGATCGTGGGAAGTTTGGTGGAGGAGAGAGAATGGAAGAAGAAACAGCTCTACTTCACTGTGCCGGATCATTCTGTCGTGATCCGTATGTTGGATATCCCGGCAGAAGTAAAAGAAGAAGAAATAAAAGGCTATTTATATATGCAGGTCGGGGACACGCTGCACCTGCCCTTTGATAACCCGAGCTTCGATTTCGCTATGATTAGAGAAGAAGAGGATGGGAAAAAGACAATAGTCATCTTCGCCTACCCAGAAATTCAGATGGAAGAGATGAGCCGTTTATTCGAACGGACCGGTTTAAAACCGGTGGTGGCGGATATCAGCGCACTGGCGATTCACCGCGCCTACCTTCAATCGATGTCCAATGAAGAAGGGGAACATCTCCTTCTGGCGGATTGGAATATCGACGGCTGTGTGCTGACCGTCTTTCGCGATGGTGCACCAGTCGTACATAACCATACCACCTGTCCCCTGTCTTTCGAACAATGGAAGCGGACGGACGGGTGTTATACGTGGTCCGGGGATGATCCTGCGGAGCCCTCCAGGTACACGATGGATCAGGTCAATGAAATAGAGAGAGTGATGGCGTTTTATCGTTATTCCGTCATGAATGATGAGGCCGGCGTAACAAAAGTCATGATCACGGGAGATTGGCCGGATAAGGATCGCGCTGTGGATTTATTGACAGAGCGGAATGTGAAAGCAGAGCGCTGGTGCGGCGATGAAGCGTACCCGGGCGTGGAAGCGGATGTACTCGGTTTGTCATGGAGACAGTAAAGCGGGAGAGGGATTGAATGTCGATAAACATTAACCTGTTGGAGGAAAAAGAACGGCGTAACATGCTTCCGTGGATGGTCTGCATCAGCACATTCCTCCTGATCAGTGTTGTTTTGGGTGCTTTCTTTATTCAAAAAAACAAGCTGATGGAGGAAGCGGATGCGTTGGCAGGAAAAAGTACGTCCACTCAGGAAGAGCAGCAGCCCTTTCAAGATTTTTTAGACGGGGAAGGACAGGAACGGGAACAGCTGCAAAAATCTCTTCAACAGCTCAACGAGGCCGTTGTACCGGCCATACTTGTTCTGCAAGAGTTGTCGGCCGCCCTTCCAGAGCGTGGGACATTCCAGTCGTTCACCATGGAAGGTTCTTCAGAAATCCAGATAGAAGCTGTGTTCGATACAATCCAGGAAGCGGCACAGTATTTGGATGAGCTCAAGCGAACGGATCTTGTTCTGCAAGTGGATCTTGTCGAAATGGTGATACCGGAAGGGGAAACCACGCTTTCCGGAGTGTACAGCAGTTACACAGCGACCTACATAATCAAACTGGATGTGGAAGAAGTGAGGAAGCAAGGAGGGAATGAGCAGTGAAGGTCGAATGGTCACGATCGGTTCTTTATTTAGTCATCGTCTGCTGTTTGCTTACTTCTGCCGTCCTTGTCACAGGCTACCGTCTCCTCGTAAGTCCCGCTAAGACGGAAGCGAAAGCAGCAGCAACTTTATTAGCGGAAGAGACAGCTGTGTTGGACGCAATGAAATCAAAGAAGGAAAAATTGGAATCAGAGTCTCTGCGCTCCTCAAGAACGATCCAACAGCAGCTCCCCGTCATCCCGTTGATCGATCAGCTTTTGTTAGAATTGGAAAAAGCGGAAGCAGCGAGCGGCAGCATGATCACGAAATTGGAAACCTTAGAGAAAGAAGAAGAGGAAGCGGGTGAGGAGGAAGAAGGTGTTGAAACGGATGTGGAGGAAGAGGCGGTCTCTTTAGAACCAGAAGACCAGTCAGACATTACCGCAGTCAAAGCCATAGAGGGGCTGCGCACGATCCGATTTCTGTCGACGTTACTTCTCTTTCCTATCCGGATATGATGGATTTCTTGGAATCCCTGCGCGAGTCGAAGCGCGTGATCCAGATAGAAGCCATTAAATATGAAAGACCGGATCCGGGCGGTCCTTTGTCTTATTCCATGGTTATAGAGAGTTATTACCAACCGCTCTATGAGGAGCTTGTTAATGAAGCGCCCCGCTATCAATACGAAGCACGTTCCGGCAAAAGCATACCTTTTTCCATAGAGCATGGGGAAGAAGGGGAAGCAGCGATGGAAGAAATTGAATTATTGGATGAAACCGGGGAAGCCCAGTGATAAATTTGTCGATGGTCGGTTGACAAATTTCAGCTATCTTTTCATTTTTCCTGTGGTAGGGTTGGGACAAACCTTGCAGGAGTGATCAAATCCATGGACTCGAAAAAGAAAATCTCCATTTCCTTTCGCAATGATGAGAATAATGAATGGAAGAAGGAAGTCGTCCGAACCCAGGTGGAACAGGCGGCCGCAGTAAAAGAGGAAGAGGACAACAGCGGGGAAAGGACAACGGTTTATCATCTGCCTGCAAAGAAAAAGCTTTTCTCCTTCCCTGTCCGCCATATAGCAGCGACGCTGTTTGTTGCTTTGGTTGTCAGTCTCGGCATCGGTTTTGTCCTTTTAAGGGTGTTTGTGTCTCTTACGGAAAGTGGTCCCTCGGAAGCAGGAGCCGGTCAGGCTGCGAATGGCCCTGGTCCGGCCGTAGAAGTCGCTGGGGACAAACAGCCGGATGCTGCATCAGGAGGAGGAGGGACGTTTGAGGCATACATCGTCCAAGCAGGCGCCTTCTCAACCGAAGGCAAAGCAGAAGAGTGGAAGAGCCGATTGAATGCCATCCATGTTCCTTCTGTCATTTGGGAGCGGGACGGACAGTTCTTTTTATTCGTCGGTTCTGCTGCAACCAAAGCGGATGCCGATGCGATCGCTGCCAAACTTTCAGAGAAGAGCGTGGATACGTATGTGAAACCGTTTGTCGTCCAAACGGACAAGCCTGTCCCTGAAGAATTAGAAGCCGATCTGCGGAATCACACATTGAACGAGCTGACAGAGTCCGAGCGCAGCGGCTTGTTGGATAATTCAGAGAAAGGGAGCCCCTTAACGGAGGCGTTACAGGGCTGGGAATCCCAGGACGACGCGGATGTGAATTGGTTGAAAGTAGCACGTGCATTAGAATAAGTGTTATGCTCACTGACAAGTGGAGAGAAAGAGGTATTCTTTAAGGGGATACTTCTTTTTTCTTACGGTGGAAAAGGGAAATCCTCGCGTTTACGAAGCACGGAGCAGGAAGGAAATTTTGTAGAATGATACATAACCCCATGTGGAGAAAGGTTGTGACAGCTGTGCCTTCTTTGGTATTAGGTTCAGGCTCTCCGAGGCGGAAGCAGCTCTTGGAACTCGCCGGCTATGATTTCTCTATCCGGACATCTGAGGTGGATGAGTCGTTGGAGCCGGGGATGCGGCCCGAAGAAGCAGTCGTCTATCTGGCGGAAAAGAAAGGGGAAGCATTAGAGCGGAAGCATGGAGAAGTGCTGCTTACCGCAGATACGGTCGTTGCCGATCAGGGAGAGATTCTCGGCAAGCCCCGGAATGAAGAAGAAGCACGCCGTTATCTGAGACAGCTGAGCGGCGGAACTCATCAGGTTTACACCGGTGTTTGCTTGAGAGGGGAAGATGGATGCAGAAGCTTCTTTATTTCGACAAGCGTCACTTTCCTGAAGCTGAGTCCAGAGGATGTGGAATGGTATATCCGAACCGGAGAATGGCTGGATAAAGCGGGCGGATACGGTATTCAGGGGAAAGGCTCGCTGCTTGTTGAAAAGCTCGAAGGGGATTTTTACAACGTCGTCGGTCTGCCAATAGCAAGGGTTGTACGTGCATTGGAGCAGCTGGGAATCAGAAGGCCCTGACTCTCTTTCATGGGGAATGAGGAGAAGAAGGAGCGGTGACATTGACCCGTACAAGTATTTTAATCAAGGATGTCCCCAAAGAGGAGAGGCCGAGGGAGAGGTTGATGCAGCTCGGTGCTGGACGTCTGTCTAATCAGGAGCTGCTTGCGATCATGCTCGGGAGCGGTACGAAGCAGGAGTCTGTTATGGAACTTGCCGGCCGCCTCCTTGTTCATTTCGAAGGGATCCTGCTCCTGAAAGATACAACCATCGAGGAGCTGACAGCGATCCGGGGGATAGGTTCGGCAAAAGCGGTGATGTTGATGTCTGCCATTGAATTAGGAAGACGTCTTCATCAAATGAAGCCTGTGGAGCGTTACATGATTCGCAGTCCTGAAGACGGGGCAGACTTTATCATGGAAGAAATGAGAGATTTAAAGCAGGAACATTTTATCTGCCTTTTTCTGAACACGAAGAATCAGGTGATCCACAGACAAACAGTCTTCATCGGAAGTTTGAATGCCTCCATTGTGCACCCGAGGGAAGTCTATAAGGAAGCGGTCAAGCGCTCCGCCGCCTCCATCATCTGTGCCCACAATCATCCCTCCGGAGATCCCACCCCTTCACAGGAAGATATTCAGGTGACAAGAAGACTGAAAGAATGCGGAAAAATGATCGGAATAGAATTGCTGGATCATTTGGTTATAGGGGATCGCAAATTTATTAGTTTGAAAGAAAAAGGCTATCTCTAACACTATCTATTTTTGTTGATTTTTCGTATAATTGAATAGATGGAAACGTAAGGCGCCAATTCATAGGAGCATTCCTACGCAATTGGCGCTTCTTCTAATCGAAAAATTCGGGATTGCTTAACCCCGCCTGATCAAAAAGCGGGATTTTAGAAAGGAAGATATTATTGGGGATTTTTGGCTTCTCTCAAGATTTAGGTATTGATTTAGGAACCGCTAATACGCTGGTTTTTATGAAGAACAAAGGCGTCATAGTGAGGGAGCCGTCTGTGGTAGCAAAAAATGCTCAAACAGGCGATATCGAAGCGGTCGGTAACGATGCAAGGAACATGATTGGTCGGACTCCCGGTTACATAAATGTCATTCGTCCAATGAAGGACGGAGTCATTGCTGATTATGATACGACAGCTCAAATGATGAAATATTATATTAAGAAGGCTCTAAAGACGCGCTCTTCTTTTGCCAGTAAACCGAACATTATGGTTTGTGTCCCGTCCGGTATAACGATGGTCGAAGAACGGGCAGTTATCGACGCTACGAAACAGGCCGGAGCGAAAGAAGCTTATCCGATTGCTGAGCCGTTTGCTGCAGCCATCGGTGCCGGACTCCCTGTTTGGGAACCGACGGGAAGCATGGTCGTCGATATCGGTGGTGGAACGACGGAAGTGGCGATCATTTCACTTGGTGGAATCGTGACCAGCCAGTCGATCCGGGTTGCCGGGGATGAAATGGACGACAGCATCATCCAGCATGTCCGCAAGAAGTACAACCTCATGATCGGGGAACGTACGGCGGAAGAAGTAAAGATGGAGCTGGGCGGCGCAGGAGAAGTCAAAGAAGTCGACGAAATGGATATCCGGGGCCGTGATCTTCTGACTGGTCTTCCTAAAACGATTACGATCCAGAATGCCGAGGTTGTTGCTGCCATGAAGGATACCGTCGATGCAATCATCGAAACGGTGAAGAATACGCTCGAGAAGACGCCGCCGGAACTTGCAGCGGATATTATGGAACGGGGAATTGTCCTTACGGGAGGCGGCGCCCTGCTTAAACAAATCGATACAGTCATCAGTGAAGAAACGAACATGCCGGTATTCATAGCGGATGAACCGCTGGATTGCGTAGCAATCGGAACCGGTAAATCATTGGAATACATCCAGCATTTCCGTTCTCAGCCGAACGTGGCCAGCCGGGCTAAGATGGAGTAGTTGATATCCAATGCCTTCGTTATTCCGTAGAAAAAGACTGATGATTGTTTTAGTAGGATTTATCGTTCTGGTGGCGCTGATCGGATTCTCCATCCGTGATCGCGATTCTTTAAGTACGCCGGAGAAATTTCTCCAGGATACCATTGGGTGGGTGCAGACGGTCTTCCATAAACCGGTAAGCCTCGTTGATAATACGGTCGAGAACGTTAAAGATATGTTCGGTGTCTACGAACAAAACCAGGTGTTAAAAGCAAGGCTGGATGAGTACAAAGGAGTCATCCAGGAGAACCAGCGTCTGGAAAGTGAAATTACCGACCTCCGGGAAACCCTGGATAAAACGGAGAGTCTGAGCGATTATTCTCCGATTCAGGCAACGGTCATCGCAAGAAGTTCGGACCGGTGGTTCGAGCAGATGACAATCAATAAAGGAGAAGAGGACGGAATTAAGAAAGATATGGCCGTAATGACGAGTGATGGATTGGTCGGAAAAGTGAAGTCTGCAGGAGCTTTCCATTCCACTGTCCAGCTTTTAAGCGGGTTCGATCGGTCAAATAAGATTTCCGCGTGGGTCGTCCGCGAAGGGGAAGATGAGGCATTCGGCCTTATTGAAGGCTTCGATGATGAAACCGGACAGCTGCTGCTGGAGGGGATTAAGATGGATGAGAAGCTGGAGGAAGGCGATACAGTGATTTCCTCTGGTCTCGGTGGAGTGTTCCCGAGTAATCTGCGCATCGGTACGGTGGAGAAGGTGGTCAACGACCAGTACGGCCTTACGAAAACAGCCTACGTAGAGCCTTTCGCAGATTTATTCGATATCAGTCACGTAATGATCGTGGATCGTACGGCAGAGACGATCAATACACAGAGCCAGAGTGAGGAAGAGGAATCATGAGCCGTTACTACATCCCGCTTATTTGTTTGTTTCTGCTGGTGATGCAGGGAATGGCGATGAGTCTGCTTCCGGCTAAGCTCGTCTATTCGGATTTATTGATGACACCTCACTGGATTCTGATATTCCTTTTTCTTGTCACCATTTTCTATGACAAGGATGACACGTATCATGCGGTATGGTACGGCCTGGTTTTCGGCCTTTTGATGGACGTCGTATATACGGGTGTGCTCGGTGTATATATGATTACTTATACGCTTGTCATTTATATCGTCCACGGATTAAATAAACTGGTGCATGCGAATTTTTTCGCCGCTTCTATTTTGGCAGTTGTCGGAGTAGCTCTTTGCGATACGATTCTGTACGTCGTGTATTCTTTCGTCCAGATCACATCCATGGGCTGGGGAGATTATCTACTTCTGCGTCTTCTGCCTACCCTGGCGGCGAATATGATCTTCTTCATCCTTCTGTATCCGCTTTTGAAAGAGCGTGTCTATACGTGGGGAGAAGAAATAAATAATGCTTGAAGTGTCGGATATGTCTAAGGTTTGAGGTGAAAGCCATGACGGCGAATGGTCAGATAATCATGATAAAAGGGACGAGAGATGGATTAACACTGCGCTTAGATGATCAGTGTACGTTTGATACCATTCTCTCTGAATTAAAAGAAAAGCTCTCTATGAACGGAATTACCGAAGACCAGCCAATGATTCGTGTCACCATCCAGTTAGGGAAGCGGTATTTGGATGAGGAGCAGAAAAAACTTTTGGCTGAAGTGGTCAGAGAGAAACAGAACCTTGTAGTCGAACGGATTGAATCGGACATCTTGACCAAGCAGGAAGCATTAGAATG
Source organism: Halobacillus sp. BAB-2008 (assembly GCF_000328325.1). Classification (NCBI taxonomy): domain Bacteria; kingdom Bacillati; phylum Bacillota; class Bacilli; order Caryophanales; family Bacillaceae; genus Halobacillus; species Halobacillus sp. BAB-2008. Next base: position 18,398 of record NZ_ANPF01000061.1, read on the forward strand.
GAAAGAAAATACCGACATGACACCAATGGCAAGAACGGTAAGATCCGGACAAGTCATTGAAGTCCGGGGAGACTTGCTGTTGGTGGGGGATGTTAACCCTGGTGGACAAATCAATGCGACAGGTAACATTTTCGTCCTGGGGCGGCTGCGAGGAATCGCCCACGCAGGGTTTGAAGGAAATACGGGCGCGGTGATCGCTGCTGCCTATATGCAGCCCAACCAGCTCCGGATAGCGGATCAGGTCAGCCGTTCACCGGATTATGAGTCGGAAGGGGTCTATATGGAATGCGGCTTCATTGACGAAGCGCTCGGTAAGATTCGGATCGACCGCCTTCAGGAAGTTTTGAAGCGGCGGCCGGATCTCGTTAGTTTTGAAAGGAGAATGATTGATGGGTGAAGCGATAGTCATAACCTCTGGCAAGGGAGGAGTCGGAAAGACAACGACGACAGCTAATCTTGGTACTGCACTCGCCTTGCAGAATAAGAAGGTCTGTCTGGTGGATACGGATATTGGTCTAAGAAACTTGGATGTTGTCATGGGACTTGAGAACCGTATCATCTACGACATTGTCGATGTTGTTAATGAGCGTTGCAAAACAAAACAGGCGTTGATAACGGACAAACGGTTCGATTGTCTGCATCTGCTGCCTGCAGCGCAGACCTCCGACAAATCGGAGGTCACTCCTGAGGGGATCAAAGCGATCGTCGATGAATTAAAGCAGGATTATGACTATGTTGTCATCGACTGCCCGGCAGGAATCGAACAGGGATACAAGAACGCTGTGGCCGGTGCGGATAAAGCGATCGTCGTAACGACTCCGGAAAAAGCGAGTGTCCGTGACGCCGACCGAATCATCGGGTTGTTGGAACAGGAAGACATGGAATCACCCCGATTGATCATTAACCGGATTCGTAACCACATGATGAAAAATGGAGAAATGCTGGACGTCGATGAAATCGTCAATGTCCTGTCCATTGATCTTGTCGGTATCGTGATCGATGATGATGCGGTCATCAAAGCCTCCAACAGCGGAGAGCCTGTTGCAATGAAGCCGAATTCCAAAGCTTCTCTCGCTTATCGCAATATCGCCCGGCGCATCCTTGGGGAAACGGTTCCCCTGATGAATCTGGAAGAAACGCAGGGCGTATTCGCCAAAGTGAAGCGGTTCTTTGGAATACGCGCTTAACTGCAAAAGCTGCCACACACCATGTGTGGCAGCTTTTTTTTGGAAAAATAAATATTACCACTCCTTGTCCCATAGAATGGTAAAAAGGGTCCTTGGAGAGGGGTTTGTTTTGTGAAAAGAGACATTCGTGATATACGAAGGGACATAGCGGGAAGAAAGAAAAAGAAACTGTACAGCAGCGGGTCTGTGCCACCGAAAAAGTGGGTGGCCCCGCCTGGAGATGAAGAGGTGCATGGATATCCACCACTTGTAACAAGCAGTACGTATGGAAGGGAAGAACCCTCTGGGTCGAAGGGGACAAGCCGGCTCGGTCTGCAAATGCTGTTCGCCGTTCTGTTATTCGGTGTTGTCGCTCTTGGTAAGAACACGGAATTACCAGTGTTAAGCGGCCCCGGAGAATGGGCTGTCAGTCAGATGCAGGAAGAGTTCCCATTTGCAAGCGTCAGTGCGTGGTATAGTGAGCGTTTCGGTGATCCGCTGCAGGTTATTCAGCCTGTGGAGGATGGTGGGAAAGAACCACTGGCTATGCCTGTAAGCGGGACGGTAACCACGTCTTTTCAAAATGATGGAAAGGGGATTATTATGAGGACAGAGAATGATTCCCAGGTGAAAGCGGTTCGTGCGGGTACGGTCATTTTTGCAGGGAAAGACGAGGATACAGGAAATACAGTGACCTTGCAGCATGAGGATGGTACGAAAACAACATACGGCTATTTATCAAGCATTGACGTTCATCTCTATGAAAATGTTAAGGCGCAGAAAGGTTTGGGGTCAGTCGAGGCAGATGCGGGAGAATCAGCAGCTGAATTCTTTTTTGCGGTGGAGAAAGACGATCAGTTCCTCGATCCGGCTGAGGTGATCCAAGTGAATGAAGGGTCTTAATTTGAAAGACACGATCCACGTGCACCCCCTGTTTTTTCTCCTGGCTGGATCGGCACTTTTGACCGGTGCGATTTATGAATTTGTCGTTCTTTTCACCATTGTGTTTATTCATGAACTCGGACACTTCACCGCCGCCCGCCGCTGTGGCTGGAGGGTGACGAAAATGGAGATTTGGCTTTTCGGCGGAGCTGTAGTAAGTGAAGAACATAATACGAGGCCTTTTCGCGAGCAGATGCTCGTGATACTGTCTGGTCCTATACAGCATGTATGGATCGCGGGACTCTTATTTGGTCTGGGAAATTTGGTCGGCCCTCATCCGCTTCTGGAAAAAGCTCTCCTGTATAACGGAGTGATCCTGCTTTTTAATCTTCTTCCTGTCTGGCCGCTGGACGGGGGGAAAATCTGCTTCTATGCAGCAACCCAGGTTTGGTCGTTCCGGCAAAGCCTTGCCTTTACGATTCTACTCTCCTGTACGGTTTTGATTCTGGCCTTTCTTTGGCTGTTTATGGAAGGGCGCTGGACTCTCTCTGCCATTCTGCTTGCCTCTTTTCTCATTGTTGAGAACGGCTTGGAGTGGAAACGCCGCTCCTACACCCAGATGCGGTATTTGTTGTACTGCGCATCTCAAAACAGAACGTACTTGAAGACAACATACAGGAAGGCGGATTCTGATACGCTTGTACGGGATGTGTTGAAGAATGTCCGGGCTAACCGTCGCTACAAATACGTCTTGAAACAGCCATCCCAATTATATATAGTAGATGAACAAGAGTGTTTCCGGGTCTTTTTTGACGAAAAGAAAACCGACCTGCGATTGGGGGACGTTCGCAAAATTGCATTATGAAAAGGGATGGAACAATCATGAGAAAGCTCGTGCTACATACAGAAACGACGGAAAAGTCCGCCGTTGTCATAGAAAACGGCGTTATTCAGGAATATGTCCTGGACCGGCCCGGAGCGGAAGCGCTCGCGGGTTCTTTATATGCAGCTAAAGTTAGAAAGGTTGATCAAGGGTTACAGGCCGCCTTTCTTGATATCGGCGAAGAAAAGAGTGGATTTCTAAGAAGGGAATCCATTCCGAGGTCTGGAGAGAACATTCAATCGGTTCTTAGGGAAGGGGAATCCCTGATTGTCCAAGTGATAAAAGAGCCCCTTGGCGAGAAAGGGCCGCAGGTAACAGCGGATGTAACCATCCCGGGCCTGAACCTCATTTATCAGCCTTTCGGTGGAAAAGTGGTGTTCTCACGCAAACTGAAAGAGGAAGATCGGGCAAGGCTGGAAGGCCCTGTCCTTCATCAAATAGAAGATGGAGAAGGGGTGATTGTCCGTACTGGAGCGGCCGAGGCGGCAGTGAATGACGTTTGTGAGGAGCTTTGTCACCTGCGCAGGAAATGGGAGTCCGTTTTAAATGGGAAGACGGACAAATCGGGAAAACTGTTTCAGGAAAGTCTGATTCCGGATCAACTGCTGCGAAAATTCCCCGTCACTTCTATCAAGGAGATCGTCTTCGACAGCGGAACGCCTGCCAAAGAGGCAAGGGAACGGTATCCATCTTTATCTCCTCTCATCCGCTGGAGCAGAAATTTATCCGAAGAGCTGCCTGTTTCGTTGGATCTTCTGCAGCAGCAAATGCTATCAGATAAGGTGGAAATCGGAAACGGGACCCGTCTTAATATTAATCAGACGGAAGCAATGGTGATTATTGATGTAAACAGCTCTACATTCAAAGGTCGCGCTTTCTCCAATTCCCAGGCGCTTCAGGTCAATCTTGAAGCGGTCCCGGAAATTCAACGGCAGATCCGTCTCCGTAATCTGTCCGGGATCATCATCGTCGACTTCCTTTCTATGAAAGATCAGAAATCCAACGCACGACTGATCGCGGAAATGAAAAAGGCGCTTCGGTACGACCCGGTCCATACAACGGTGCTCGGGTTGACGAAGCTCGGACTCTTGGAAATGACAAGGAAGAGAGAAGGTGCGAGACTGCCGGACCTTCTTGCTGAACAGCAATCACCATCGTTCACGATGGAGACTGCCGTCTATCGTCTGGAGCGGGAGCTAATCGATTCCAAGGGAGACGGCACGGAGGCGAAGCTCCTTGTAGTGAATCCTCTTTTCCATAATGAAAAAAAACGATTGCTTTCCGGGGCGATTTCTAGTAAAATTCCACAGGAGCTGTTTGTTAGGGAGGATTCCCAAATTCTTCACTATCAAATAGAGCTTGAAGGGTCTTTAAACATGATCCGGGATGCTGTTCAGCGCCGCGGATATCATGTTGACAACTTGTTTTGATCTGTGGTAACATTGTTTTGTTATTCAAGTAGCACTTCGATGCTACAACCGCGCAGAACAGGTTTTAAACCGATTTCCGGTACCTGAATGGCGAGTCTGAGTAAATCGAGGAGGTGCAAGTATGTACGCAATTATTGAAACTGGTGGCAAGCAAGTGAAAGTGGAGAAAGGCCAGGAGATCTTCGTTGAGAAAATGGACGTAGAAGCTGGTGAATCTGTTACTTTTGACAAAGTTCTTTTCGTAGGCGGAGATGACACGAAAGTGGGAGCTCCTTACGTTGACGGTGCTTCTGTAACGGCTAAAGTTGAAAAACAAGGTCGTCAAAAGAAAATCACTGTATTCAAATACAAGCCGAAGAAGAACTACAAGCGCAAACAAGGTCATCGTCAGCCATACACGAAACTTATCGTTGAAGACATCAACGCGTAAGGATCGTCCTGATGATACATGTATCGATGTTTCGCTCGCACGGCTCGATTACCGGATTTGAAGTATCCGGTCATGCAGAGAGTGGTCCTTATGGCCATGATCTCGTATGTGCAGCTGTTTCTGCTGTTACCTTTGGTGCAGTGAATGCAGTCATCAGTCTGTGTGAATTCGAACCTGCTGTCGAACAAGGCGGAGAAGGTGGATACTTAAAGATCACCCTTCCCGGGAATATGGATGAATCCGTTCATTCTAAAGCCCAAACGCTTTTGGAAGGCATGTTGGTTTCATTGGAAACCATTGAAAATGAGTACGCTCAATATATTAAAATATCCCATCGATAAGGAGGTGAAGACTCATGCTACGTCTTGATTTGCAGTTTTTCGCCCAGAAGAAGGGTGTAGGTAGTACAAAGAACGGCCGTGATTCCGAGTCTAAACGTCTTGGAGCTAAACGTGCAGACGGACAAACTGTAACAGGTGGTTCTATCCTTTACCGTCAACGCGGTACGAAGATCTAACCTGGTGCAAACGTCGGCCGCGGTGGTGACGACACGTTGTTCGCGAAAGTGGACGGTGTTGTTAAATTCGAACGTTACGGACGTGACCGTAAGAAAGTCAGCGTCTATCCTGTACAACAGGAAGCGTAACTGAATACGATCCTGCAGCACAAAAGCCGCGCTTTGCTTTTCGCATAAGCGCGGCTTTTTCTATATTGTTTGCCATGCGCTTCGAGGGCTGTTTAGGTTTCCTTGGATTTTTGCTATACTTTTTATTATTATGGGTGAACGAGGAGCTGACAGGATGGGAGAACAGGATATCATTACCGTGTTGAGGCATAAGCGTCATGACTGGATGAATCAAATTCAATTGATCCATGGGTATGCGTCTCTCGGAAAGCAGGACAAACTTATGGAACAGATTGAAGAAGTGAAGGAAGAGGCGGAAGAGGAGCGGAAGTTGTTAAATAGTCATGCAGGAGCATTCTCCATCTGGCTGTTGACGTTCAATTGGACGCACGATTCCTATCGAGTGAAATTCTCCTTTGTGGACGATGTTGATTTATCCCGTCATGATCAGAGGTTGACCGCTTATGGGATACGGATGATACAGCTCATGGACGAGCATACAGTACCGGGTGAGTTGTATGAAGGGGTGCTTACGATTTATGTGGGCGGCCAGAATGCTTTAGGATTGAGTTGGGAATGGGAAGGACCTTTCATTAACGGGGACGATTTAAAGCAGAAGCTGAATCATGAAGGGTTCATCGTAACATTATTTGATAACAAAGAACTTTCTATCGAAATGACGATAGAATGAAGAGGTGAATAGAATGTTTGTCGATCAGGTCAAAGTATTCGTTAAAGGTGGCGACGGAGGGAACGGTCTCGTCGCATACAGACGTGAAAAGTACGTTCCAATGGGCGGTCCTGCCGGCGGTGACGGCGGAAACGGTGGAGATGTCGTATTTGAAGTGGATGAAGGACTCAATACATTAATGGACTTCCGGTATCAGCACCATTTCAAGGCGACCCGCGGACAAAACGGTATGAACCAGAAACAGCACGGCAAGAATGCGGAGCCGCTCGTCGTGAGTGTGCCTCCTGGAACAACGGTTAAAGTAGCAGAAACAGGCAAGGTGATCGCCGATTTAACGGAACATAAGCAGCGCTCAGTCATCGCTAAAGGAGGCCGGGGAGGGCGTGGGAATGCCCGATTCGCTACGGCACGCAACCCTGCACCGGAAATCGCTGAAAATGGAGAGCAGGGCCAGGAATTAGATGTCATCGTTGAGCTGAAGCTTCTTGCTGACGTCGGTCTTGTCGGGTTCCCAAGTGTCGGGAAATCCACCTTCCTTTCCGTAGTGACGGCAGCAAAACCGAAAATTGCCGATTATCACTTTACGACGCTGTCTCCAAACTTAGGTGTCGTGGAGAGTCAGGATCATCGTAGTTTCGTTCTTGCCGATCTTCCTGGTCTGATTGAAGGGGCGCACGAGGGAGTAGGTCTTGGCCATCAGTTCCTTCGTCATGTCGAACGGACTCGTCTGCTTCTGCATGTCATTGACATGTCCGGCGTGGAAGGACGGGACCCATATGACGATTATGTGACGATTAACAATGAATTGTCGTCGTACGATAAACGATTGGAAAACCGCCCGCAAATCATCGTGGCAAACAAGATGGATATGCCGGAATCTGCGGAGAACCTAGAGGCTTTTAAAGAGCAGCTGGGTGATACGGAAGCAGACATTTATTCCATATCTACGGTAACGAGAGAAGGGTTAGAGGAGCTTCTTTATGCAGTCGCCGACAAATTAGATCAGATTCCTAAGCAGGAAGAAGAGATTGAAGAAGTCGACGAGCGTGTGATCTATAAGTACGAGAAAGAAGAAGCAGCGTTCAAAGTCCGTCGTGATGATGACGGAGCATACGTATTGTATGGCGATAAAATTGAATCCCTGTTCCGCAGGACCGACTTCTCGCGTGATCAGTCGATCAACCGATTCGCGCGCCAAATGCGGAGCATGGGGGTAGATGAAGAATTGCGTAAACGTGGTGCGGAGAACGGAGATACTGTCCGTCTGCTTGACTACGAATTTGAATTCGTCGATTAAGGGAGGCAGATCCGATGGCGGATTATAATGAGAAGTTTTATTTAGTCCGTAGTGACATCCTCCCGGAAGCGATGAAGAAAACGATTGATGCGAAAGCCCTGCTGGAGCGGGGGAAAGTGGAATCGATTTTCGATGCCGTCCAGAAGGTGGGACTTTCCAGAAGCGCTTTTTACAAATATAGAGATGCCGTGTTCCCTTTTCAGGCAATGGTCAAAGAACAGATGATCACGTTGTTCTTCCATTTAGAAGACAGGAAAGGGACACTTTCTGATCTGCTGATGATCGTAGCGAGGTCAGGTTGTAACGTTTTGACGATCCATCAGACGATTCCGTTACAGGGGAAAGCAAACGTCACGTTGTCCCTGAATACGTCAGGAATGACAGGATCAATTGAGAAATTACTGCAGCAACTGCATAAGCTGGACTTTGTGGATCGTGTAGAGATTCTCAGTTCGGGAGCATAATTTGGAGGGGAAATCATGTCGGAACAACGGATCGGATACTTAGGACCTAAAGGAACATTTACGAAAATGGCCGTGGACGCTATGTTTGATGGAGGGACGTATGTAAGTTTTGAAACCATTCCCTCCTGTCTGGATGCCGTTGAAAAGGGAGAGATAGCGACAGCAGTCGTACCGTTGGAAAATGCTATTGAGGGATCGGTGCATTTGACGATCGATTACCTGGTCCACCAAGTGGATCAATCGATTATTGCAGAGCTTACGGTGCCGATCAAACAACACCTGCTTGTCCATCCCGATCATCACGGGCAGGAAATTGAAAAAGTGTATTCACACAGTCATGCCATTGCCCAGTGTCACCAATATCTGCACAGTCATTATCCGGATGCGCAATTGGAATCGACAACTTCCACGGGCAGAGCGGCTGAAATGGTTTCTGAAATCGGTCCCGGGGTTGCAGCGATTGCCAATCATCTGGCTGCTGAACAGAATGGTCTGCGGATGCTGGCTTCGGATATCCATGATTATGATAATAACCATACCCGTTTTGCCGTCGTCCAGAAGACGCCGCATACGCTGAAAGTGAAGGACCATCCGGTGTCAAGCCATAAGACGACAGTGATGGTAACACTGCCGAAAGATTACGTAGGGGCGCTCCATCAGGTGCTTGCTGCCTTTGCTTGGAGGAAGATGAACTTATCCAAGATCGAATCCCGTCCGATGAAGACCGGGCTCGGCAACTATTTCTTCCTGATAGATGTGGATCAGCCTTACGATCAGGTGCTGTTTCCAGGTGTGCAGGCAGAGTTGGAAGCGTTAGGCTGTCAGCTTCGCGTTCTTGGGACCTATCCGACCTATCAGTTGGACATTCCTACTCCGGTACAAAAAGCATAAAAAAAACACAAACCCCCGGAATCCTATAAACATAGGGTTCCGGGGGTTTGTTTATATTTTTTTCGAATTTATTGTAGGCTTTTTCATCAATCTTTCGGGTTGTCTTGCATAGAGTGTTATTGAGCTATTATTGTCTTATCGTTTTTTAGATTGACAGGAAGGGAGTTGCAGATGTGAGAATTCACATTGTACAAAAAGGAGATACACTCTGGAACATTGCCAAGAAATATGGGGTTAACTTTGAAGAGTTGAAATCCGTAAATACCCAGCTATCCAATCCTGATATGATCATGCCGGGTATGAAGATCAAAGTCCCTCAAGGTACGAAGCAGGTGAAAAAGGAAGCACCCAAGCAGCAAATGGCTCCAGCGCCTGCACCGAAGAAGGAAATGCCGATGCCTTCTCCTCCGCCGGCAATGAAGGAAGATGAGAAAAAACCGGTCAAGGGTGTCATGGAAAAACCGATGATGCCGATGCAGCCAATTAACATGAATATGCCGATCACCATGCCGAGCATCGATCAGCAGATGCAAAATTACTATACGACCTTCCACCTGCCGCAGATGCCCGCGCCGCAGCCGAAAGAGGAAGAGTCTCCGGAAGAAGTGAAGGCTCCGGAAGTGAAAGGGGAACAGTTCGTACCGGCACCTATGCCACAGCAGCCGTATTGCCCTCCACAGGGTCCCCAACTCGTTCATACCGACTTCTATTGCTGTCCTCCGCATCCGGTCATGATGCCGATGCACATGCCGATGCAGCAGCCAATGCCCATGCAGCAGCCGATGCCGATGCACATGCCCATGCAGCAGCCGATGTGGGAAGAAGAGTCCAATAACATGATGAGTCCCGGCACACAGTCCGGTGGCTGTGGCTGTGGGGGCGGCCAGACACTGCCGCAAGGACAGATGGGCTATGGCGCACCGATGCCGTACCATCACGGGGGCTGGCAGCAGGGTTATCCTGGTTGGGGTCAACAAGGACCATATATGCCGCAGGGACAGCAGGCTGGGGGCAGCCGATGTGGCCGGGTTATCAGCAACCTTGGCGGGAAGATGATTTAGATGAGAGCTGACAAGAGGAAGGGCGATTCATATACGGATCGCCTTTTTCATTGGCTCCAGGCAGAGGAAGGTCTGCCGATCACTTTCGAGCGGCATATTAAACCAAAAGTGTACCAGGTCAACTACAAGGATCAATCGTTCATCTTGAAAGGGTATCGCAGGCCCCGTGTCATTGACCAGCAGCTGGAATTTTTTAAGCATTGGAATTACGCTTACAGAATAGCAGCGCGTCCGGTGCCGTTTCCCGATAGAAAAGAAACGAAAGGAAGGCTTGGATGTGAGTGGGCGCTTTTTGAACATGTGAACGGACACCACGCAGATTTCAACAAGCACCATGACCGTAAGCAGGCAGTACGCATCCTTCACCATTTCCACCGAACTACGAAAGGGATCGGGGTGCTTTCGGTTCCCAAAGACCCGCTTTACGTCAAATGGGAGCGGCGTCTGGAACAATTTGAAGAGACGAGAGACACCTTCCTTGATTTAGGAAAGAAACATATGTATGAAGAAATTCGTTCTTCCATGCTGCAGCGCCTGGAGGATTTTTCTGAACATCCATGGGGGGAAATCGAAGAACGGGCGTGGAATCATCATGAATGGCTGCATGGAGATGTCGCCCACCATAATTTCATGGTGACAAAGGATAAGCAGATCAAATTGATCGATTTCGATCTTCTTCATACCGGACCCCATTTATACGACCACATTCAATTAGCCCAACGCTTTCTCCCCTGTTTAGAAAAAGACCGTACAGCATTGATTTCTTACTTCCCGCATGTGAAGGAGAAGGAAATCTGGTGGAAAGGGGTCCTCGTTCCTGCTGACCTGCTGCGCGAATGGCTTTACGGGTACAGAAGCGGTGTGAGGGAAGGATCGACGATGCAGCGGCCGATGCGGAAGCTGGAAAAAGCCTGGGAAAGTAGAAAGATGTTTGTCCGATATGCAGAACATATGCTATGATTGTATATCATATGTGTGAAAGGATGAACAATCCGGTGGAACAAAAAGTAAATCAAATCGTAGCATGGTTGCAGGAACAAGTAGAAAAAGCAAATGTAGAAGGTTTGCTTGTCGGGGTAAGTGGAGGAATCGACTCTGCAGTTGTTGCCAACCTAATCAAGAAAGCCTTTCCTGAACGCTCTTTAGGCGTAATTATGCCTTGTAAGAGCCAATCGGACGATCAAACGCATGCCCAGAGCGTAATTGATGCATGCGACCTGTCTTCCATCGTCGTAGACTTGACCGAAACGCATAAGGTCATGTTCTCCACCATTAAAGAACAGCTGGAGAGCGCGGGGCAGTGGAATGAAGAGCAATCCCAGCTCGCAGATGCCAACCTTCGTGCCCGTTTGAGAATGAGTACGCTTTACACAGTTGCTACAAATCACAAATACCTTGTCGTAGGAACAGACAATGCTGCCGAATGGTACACAGGTTACTTCACTAAGTTCGGGGACGGCGGGGTAGACCTCGTTCCACTTGTGAACTTGACAAAAGGAGAAGTCCGGGAAATGGCAGAATACCTTGGAGTTCCGAAAGAAGTCATCCATAAACAGCCGAGTGCCGGCCTTTGGGAAGGACAGACAGACGAAAATGAAATGGGAACCAGCTATGAGATGATCGATCGTCACTTGAAGGGGGAAGAAATCCCTGAGAAAGACCGTCAAATCATTGAAGCTTTACACAAACGTTCCGCTCATAAGCGTCAGCTGCCGCCTGCACCGCCTCAATAAGCTTGGCGAATATTGTCAGATTAAAACATTCTTCTTGGACCCATAGTAAGGGAAAAAGGAGAATGTTTTTATGTGGAAATTATTCATCGTCTTCATCCTCATACCGGGGGTGCTCGCAGCCTGCCAGACAGGAAAGGAAGAAACGGTTCCCGAACCGAAAGAGTCCATTTATGAACCGATGGAATATCAAGCAGACGAAGGAACCGAGCGAAGAGGAAAGATCCCTACAGGGAAAGACAGCTACTTCAAGCGGACGGCAGACGAAGAGTTCCGGCAGTCCAAATATCAAGAAACAAATCGTTCCCACGATAACGACTTCAATAACGAAGATGCGATGCGTGTCGTCGAAAAGGTCAATGAGCTGGATGAAGTGACCATGGCCCAGGCGTTTTCAACCGATGACCGTATGTACGTCGCTGTCATGATTAACCCTTATGACCGGAGAAATCAATCGATACCGGACAAAATTGAAGAGAAAGTAGCAGAGGTTTCAGATAAGAAAGTCACGATATATACGAACAATAATAACTGGGATCACATGAAAGATTTAAATTCCAGATTAAAAGCGTCTGACATGCCGGATAAGTGGAAAAACCGCTTCCAAAGTTTCTTTAATCAGAACTAATTCGGCAGACTTTCAAGCATTTTGGGGATTATGATATATTTATAAAGGAAAAGATTTGCATGGGAGAGGAGAATGTCCATGGCTGGTCATTCAAAATGGAGTAACATTAAGCATCGCAAAGGGGCGCAGGACGCAAAACGCGGCAAACTGTTCATGAAACTGGCCCGGGAAATATTTATGGCTGCCAAGCAGGGAGGCGGAGATCCGGAGACGAACCCGCCTCTACGCTTAGCTATGGATAAAGCACGTGCCAACAACATGCCCAAAGATAACGTTGATCGTGCCATCAAGAAAGCTACAGGGGACCTGGACGGCGTCCATTATGAAGAATATACGTATGAAGGCTACGGTCCTGGTGGTGTTGCGGTTATGGTGAAAGTATTGACAGATAATAAGAATCGCACGGCGGCGGATGTACGACATGCGTTCAACAAAAATGATGGGAACCTCGGTGAAAATGGATGTGTTTCCTTTATGTTTCAACGTTCTGGTTATTTAGTGATTGATCGTTCTTTGACAGATGCAGATGAAGAAGACATGATGTTGGAAGCGATCGAAGCCGGAGCGGAAGAAATGGAAACATATGAAGACCGGTTTGAAATATATACTGCGCCGGAGTCGTTCTCAACTGTCAAAGATGCCCTAAAGGACAGCGGATACCAATTTCTTACCAATGAAGTGACGATGATACCGGAAACATACACAGACCTTGATGAATCAGGAGTAGAGAAAATGCTCAAACTGATTGATATGCTCGAGGATAATGATGATGTCCAGGAAGTTTATCATAACCTGGATGCAGATGAATCTGTTCTTGAGAAATTGTCCTGACCCTTTTCTATCATAATAACTTTCATTCCCGGACACACTAGGAATGGAAGTTATTTTAGTTTATGGGGGGAACCGAGTATGAAACGCTTGTGGTGGGCTATCGGCATCAGTCTCCTTCTTGTTGGCTGGCAGGGGATGGAAAACAGTAGCGACCGACCTTTGAAGGTAGAAGACCATCCTTTCCAACGAAACATTGACGGGAAGGTGTCAGAAAGCAGCACAGAAGAGACGCGTGTGCAGGCGGAACCTCTGACACTTATAGTCGTGTTGAAGAAGCATTATAGGGATGGAGTCACAGAAACGACTCAGGAAGAAGAAACAATCTGGTCCATGCCGGATTTTTGGGCGGAATACGCTGGTTGGACAGTAGAAGAGCAGGAAGTCGGGAAAATCGTGTTTCAACGACAAGTGGAAGATATCTCTCCATTGACGAAGAGCCAAGGATATTTCGGTTTAAATAAGGATGGGGAGCTTGCGGTCTTTCAAGGGCTTCCGGATCATGGGGAAGTGATAGAATCATTCAAGCCCGTACCTGTGAAGCCGCTGGAATCCAAGTATAAAAATAAATTGAAGACGGGGATAAAAATAAAAGATTTCCGCCATTTTGAACAAGTGGTGCAGAGGGTGACGGAGGAAGAGCATGCCTGATCCATGCATAAGAAATTATAGAAAAAACGAATGCCGACCCTTTGTTAATTAAGGAAGCATTCGTTTTTTTGTGAAAAGTTGTCTCCTCTTTTTTTTCGGAGAAAAGGATCCGTGTTGCAAGGTTTGAAGGATGGGCGAACATGTGCTTCTATGTTACAATAACAGTATTAGTTATTAAAGGTTGGAGAGGATTAGTTACATGATCAGTTATGTCAGAGGAATCGTTACGACGCTTGATGAAGGGTCGATGACTATAGAAACGAACGGGATAGGGTATGAGATTTTATGTGCCAACCCCTTTCATTTTCAAGATGAAATGAATCAGGAAGTGAAAGTACATACGTATCATTACATCAGGGAAGATAACCAGTCGCTGTTCGGTTTCCGCAAGAAAGAGGATAAACAGTTGTTTGCCCAGCTGCTGAACGTGTCAGGAATTGGACCGAAGGGCGCACTCGCCATTCTGGGGACGGTAAGTGTTCCGGAATTCGTATCCGCGATTGAGCAGGAAGATGAGAAGTACTTGACTAAGTTTCCCGGTGTTGGGAAGAAGACAGCCCGCCAAATGATTCTTGATCTTAAAGGCAAACTTATCGTCTGGCTTCCGGATGAAGAGAACGAAAATACGCTGTTCTACAAAGAAGATTTGACCTCCGTAGAACGCAGAGAACGTCTGGATGATGCTATTGAGGCACTCAAGGCGCTCGGTTATACAGAGAAAGAAGTGAAGTTTGTTCGTAAAGAACTGGAGAAGACGAAGCAGGGGAGTGTGGACGATTATGTCCGCCAGGGTCTGCAGCTATTGATGAAAGCTTGAAGGAGGATGACTGGTGGAAGATCGTATGATATCTGGAGAACAGCAGGAGGTAGATCAGGATATAGAGCTGAGTCTCCGTCCTGAAACGCTTAGGCAGTATATCGGCCAGGACCAGGTGAAGGGTAATTTGAAAATATTCATTGAGGCAGCGCGAATGAGAAACGAACCGCTGGACCATGCTCTTTTGTACGGGCCGCCGGGATTGGGGAAAACGACGCTCGCTTCTATCATAGCCAATGAAATGGGTGTTCAATTCCGTACAACTGCTGGTCCTGCCATTGAAAGGGCTGGAGATTTGGCAGCTATCTTATCTTCGCTGGAACCCGGGGATGTTTTATTTATTGATGAGATTCACCGACTCCCGAGATCGGTGGAAGAAGTACTGTATCCTGCCATGGAGGACTTTTGCCTCGATATCGTCGTTGGTACAGGTCCGAGCGCCCGTTCTGTCCGTCTTGACCTCCCGCCTTTCACGCTTGTAGGAGCAACGACTCGGGCCGGGCTGCTTTCCGCACCGCTGAGAGATCGTTTCGGGGTCCACAGCCGCTTGGAATATTATGATACCCAGGCGTTATGCTCCATTGTGGAAAGGACGGCTGAAATTTTCCACGTGGACATCGATAAAGAAGCGGCATCTGAAGTGGCACGGCGTTCTCGTGGAACACCGCGTATCGCCAACCGGCTCTTGAAGCGGGTGCGTGATATTGCGCAAGTGAAGGGAGAATCCGTCATTTCCAAGCAAACGACGAAAGAAGCTCTTCGAATGCTGCAAGTGGATGCGGAAGGACTGGATTTCATCGATCATAAGCTTTTGGAAGGAATTATGGACGGTTTTCAAGGAGGTCCGGTCGGGCTGGATACAATCGCTGCTACGATCGGGGAAGAACCACAGACGATCGAAGACGTGTACGAACCTTATCTCCTTCAAATCGGTTATATCCAACGTACGCCGAGGGGCCGGGTTGTGACACCGAAAGCTTATGCTCACTTCAACAGGGAGGTGCCCGGCTCTTGACTGGGTTCGGTAAAATCTTTATTGTTATAGGGATTGTGTTTATCGTCATCGGTCTACTGTGGAGTATCTTTGGCAAGCTTCCAGGAGACATCAGCTTCAGGAAAGGAAACATGACCTTCTATTTTCCTATTGTGACCTCGATTGTCGTGAGTATCGTCCTTTCCTTCCTTTTCTATTTGATAAACAAATGGTGAATTAAAAACATAGCAAGAATAGGGGATTAGCATGGATATTAAGCAATATGATTTTGAACTGCCGGAAGAACTGATTGCCCAAGTGCCTTTGGAGGATCGTTCTTCGTCCCGTTTGATGGTTTGCAACCGCGAGGACCAATCTATTGAACATACGCGCTTTTCCAAAATTACCGACCATCTTAACGAAGGAGACTGCCTTGTATTGAACAATACACGTGTGCTTCCTGCGCGGTTGTATGGGGCCAGGGAGGACACAGGCGGCAAGGTGGAAGTTCTTCTTCTTCATCAGACAGAGGCGGATGAATGGGAAGTGCTTGTGAAGCCTGCCAAGAAAATCAAGCTGGGGACACGAATCGTCTTCGGCGACGGTCAGCTCGCCGCGGAATGTACGGAGATACAGGAGCATGGCGGTCGTAAAGTCAAGTTTCATTATGAAGGGATCTTCCTTGAGGTTTTGGAATCGTTGGGGGAAATGCCTCTGCCTCCTTATATCAAGGAACAGTTATCCGACCGTGAACGTTACCAAACCGTCTATGCGAAAGAAGAAGGATCTGCGGCCGCACCGACGGCAGGCCTCCATTTCACAGAGGAGCTGTTGACAGAGCTTCAGGAAAAAGGAGTCGAGATTGCTTATCTGACTCTTCATGTAGGACTAGGCACATTCCGCCCGGTCAGTGTTGATAATATAGAAGAACACGATATGCATGCAGAATTTTATCGTTTAAATGAAGAAACAGCTGCGCATCTTCGTAATGTAAGAGCGAAGGGAGGCCGTATCATTTCTGTCGGTACGACCTCGACACGAACACTTGAAACGATAGTTAGAGACCACGGGGACTTCAAAGCAGCAAGTGGATGGACGGATATCTTCATTTACCCGCCACAGAAGTTGCAGGCGATCGACGGGTTAATAACGAATTTTCACCTGCCTAAATCGACATTGATTATGCTCGTCAGTGCATTTGCCGGTACGGAGTTCGTTATGGAAGCCTATCATAAAGCCGTCGAAGAGCGCTATCGTTTCTTCAGCTTCGGAGACGCGATGTTCCTTACATGATTTTGTATCTTAAGAGTAAGAAAGGGAAGAAAACATGGCAATCACTTATGAATTAATAAAAACTTGTAAACAGACTGGGGCGCGGCTTGGGAAAGTACACACGCCTCACGGTTCTTTTGAAACTCCGATGTTTATGCCGGTAGGGACGCTTGCTACCGTTAAAACGATGAGTCCGGAAGAACTGGAAAGAATGGGCGCACAAATCATCCTTTCCAATACGTATCACCTGTGGCTCCGCCCGGGGGAGGATATCGTCGAAGAAGCAGGCGGCCTCCACAAATTTATGAACTGGGACGGCTCTATCCTGACAGATTCCGGCGGGTTCCAGGTATTCAGCCTGAGTGACTTAAGAAGAATTGAAGAAGAGGGCGTCCATTTCCGCAATCATATCAGCGGAGAAAAACTTTTCCTTTCTCCAGAGAAAGCCATGCGTATTCAGAACTCACTGGGAGCGGATATTATGATGGCCTTCGACGAATGCCCTCCTTATCCCGCAGAACATGAGTATATGAAAAAGTCCGTCGAACGGACAAGCCGCTGGGCGGAACGCTGTCTGGAGGCACATAAGCGACCTAACGACCAAGGGCTGTTCGGAATCATCCAAGGTGGAGAGTACGAAGACCTGCGCCGGCAGAGTGCGATGGATCTAACGTCTATGGACTTCCCGGGGTACGCTGTAGGAGGTTTGTCTGTTGGGGAACCGAAGGACGTCATGAACCGCGTACTTGAATTTACGACTCCTCTGCTTCCTTCCGAGAAGCCCCGCTATTTAATGGGAGTCGGCTCCCCCGACTCGCTCATTGACGGTTCCATCCGTGGAATCGACATGTTCGACTGTGTCCTTCCAACAAGGATTGCGAGGAACGGTACATTGATGACATCGGAAGGCCGATTGGTCGTGAGAAATGCTAAATATGCGCGCGATTTCCGACCAATTGATGAGAATTGCGATTGCCATACGTGCCGGAATTACAGCCGTGCATACATCCGTCACCTGGTTAAAGCGAATGAAACATTCGGATTCAGACTTACGACTTATCATAACCTTTATTTTCTGTTAAACTTAATGGGGCAAGTGCGTGAAGCCATTCGAGAAGATCGACTCGGTGACTTTAGAGAAGAATTCTTTGAAATGTATGGTTTCAACAAACCAAACGCAAAGAACTTTTAGAAAGGGGGGAAATAAATGGAGACATTAGTAGGATTATTGCCGATTATTCTAATGTTTGTCATTTTCTATTTCCTATTGATCCGACCGCAGCAAAAGAAACAGAAACAAGTGCAGCAGATGCAGTCGGACTTACAAAAGGGTGATAGAATCATAACAATTGGAGGACTACACGGTACGATTCATGCTATAGATGAAGGTACGCTGGTTGTCACTGTTCAAGATGGTACACAGCTTAAGTTTGATCGTTCTTCTGTTCGTGAAAAACTCAGCTGATGAGACAAAAAATCCCGTTACACACCGTGTAGCGGGATTTTTTATGCATTCTTTCACCTGGCCGCTTTTCTCGGCAGGTTTACTCCGATCATGCCTCCCAGCCATGCAGCCAGGACAAGGCCGCCGAAATAACTAAGCTGTGGCAGGGAGATTAACGTGTTTTCAAAGATGATTTGAAACAGTATCATGGCACTAACAAATATTACTCCCGTCATCCCGCCTGACAGCCATCCTTTTTGTTCGCCTTTATAAGCGGCAAGCATTCCACCCACGGCGAGGATCGTTAAACCAGTCACCAGAGCAATCTGGTTCAACGTGCCGTATTCCATGGATGTAAAGCGAAGGAGCAGAGCCAGTACACCAGCCGCTGTAATCATCAAAAGGAAGATAGAACCGACACCATACCCAAGTACTCCCTGTAGTAATTTCTTCATCCCATCCCTCCTCTCTATAACGCCTGTCTTTTCTATCTATATGCATGTTTTATACAGGGATAGAAGTAGATATTTCCCCTTCCATATGAATAGGTATAAGTAAAAGTCCACGTAAAGGGGAAGGTCTATGACAACTGTACTTGCATTGCTTATATTCGTGGCTAGTTATGTATTGATCATGACGGAGAAATTGAACCGTGCTCTTGTGGCCATTGCCGGAGGGGTTTTGCTGCTGATGGCAAATGTGTATGAGTGGGAACAGGCTTTCGGATTCATTGATTGGGAGACAGTTGCTCTGTTGTTTTCGATGATGGTCCTTGTTTCCATCACGAAAAAAACTGGAATTTTTACGTACATGGCTATTCGGCTTGCACAGGTGGTCCGTGGCCGTCCTGTCCCGCTGTTATTCATGACGGCTCTGTTCACAGCTGTCGGGTCCGCTTTTCTGGATAATGTTACGACGGTACTTTTATTTGTTCCGGTATTATTGTCATTAGTGGACCGTTTAAAGCTGCCGGCTTTTCCATATTTAATTACGACCATCTTCAGCTCCAATATCGGGGGGACGGCAACCTTGATCGGAGATCCGCCGAATATCATGATCGGACAAGCGGTCGATCATTTCAGCTTCGTATCGTTTCTGTATCATCTGGGTCCAGTAGTATTGATCATATTCACCGTGGTCATCACCGGCATACTTCTCCTCTTCCGGAAAGGGCTTGTTTATAATAAAGCGCTGGCAGAAGAATTGATGCAGATGGATGCAAAGGAACACTTGACGATTTCCCGGTTGCTTATCCAATCCATCTCCGTGATGGTTCTTACCATAGCAGGTTTTATGCTTCATCCATTCATTCATATGGATATAACAACCATTGCTGTTTCCGGTGCCCTGCTTCTCCTCTTCCTTTCTGAAAAAGAAGTCGAGGTGGAACATGTCTTTCAAGAGGTGGAATGGGTGACTTTATTTTTCTTCATTGGACTTTTTATGCTTGTCGGAGGTCTTGAGACGGTAGGAATTATCGATGAACTGGCAAGAGGGATGGTATGGATATCCGGTGGAGACATGCCGATCACGGCGACCGTCATGTTGTGGAGTGCCGGACTGCTCTCCGGCGTTGTCGATAATATTCCTTTTGTCGCTGCCATGATCCCTGTCGTTCAGGAGCTGCAGGGATACGGGATGATGGATGTTGACCCTGTTTGGTGGTCCCTGGCGCTTGGAGCCTGCCTCGGAGGTAATGGGACCTTGGTGGGTGCTTCTGCTAATGTAGTGGTGGCAGGGCTTGCTGCCAGTCATAATCAACCGATTCCTTTTCTGAAGTTTTCTTTTTACGGGGTGCCGGTATTGTTCTTGTCGCTTATCATCTCATCCATTTATATATGGGTGCGATATTTGCTTCCATTTCTCTCATAAATTCGGGGAAATAGGTGATGTTAAGTAGAGGAGAACCTACAAGAAAGGGCGTGGATCGATGGATTTCGTCGTCGTTTCCGTTATAGGTCGAACACTGCTCACCTATTTCCTTATTCTGCTTGTCTTCCGTTTCATGGGTAAACGGGAGATTGGAGAGTTGAGTATCATGGACCTCGTCGTCTATATCATGCTTGCGGAAATCGCTGTCTTTTTAATCGAAAAGCCGGATTCCGGATTATGGCACGCCCTCGTTCCAATGGGAGTGCTGCTGTTAATTCAACTGGCAAGTGCCTGGCTTTCTTTGAAAAACCAACGCTTCCGAAACTGGTTCGATGGGAAACCCTCCATCATCATTAAGCATGGGCACGTGGATGAACATGAAATGAGGCGGCAGCGTTATAATTTCAATGATTTACTACTGCAGTTAAGAGAACATGGTATTCAGCAGGTGCAGGATGTTTCCTATGCTATTTTGGAACCGTCCGGAAAACTTTCCGTCTTTGAAAAGAAGAAAGATGGTACTTCCGATTACGCTGTTGTTCTCATTGCTGACGGCTTGATACAGTATAGTGGACTGAGGACGGTCCGCAAGAATAAGAGCTGGCTTTTGAACGAGGTTAAGAAGAACGGTTTTTCATCCGTCGAGGAAGTATCCTTATGTACGATCAACGATCAGGGGGAGCTTTTATTTGACAGCAACGATGCCTTTCAATAGGAATTTGTTTATAAAAAATAA
>NZ_ANPF01000062.1:0-43083 GCF_000328325.1 Halobacillus sp. BAB-2008
GCTTTCCACGGGGCGGCCGGTGAGCCTCCTCATCGCGTTGCTCTTCCGGGGTCTCACCTGTTCCGCTAATCCCGCTGGAGTCTGCCCATTTCCCTCCGCCCCTGCTACATTTATCCTCTAATAATCAGTTGAAGAAAGCCGCTAGTGTGTTTGTCAGGGCAGAAAATTCCGTTTTTATATGGAGTGAAGAAATATTTAAGGGTGAGCTCCTGTACTTTTTCTAATACTCGTTCTGTGGAATGTCTTCCTGAGTCGTCGGTCAGACATTTTTACCAGGATTGTAAATTATATGGGAAGTGGTATTGTAAATATTGTGTAAAGACAGTGGACGAATACTTCTGCTTGTCTTCTAATAGCTTTATTATAGAAAGAAATGTTTGTTCATAAGCCTTCACTAAATAGAAAAAAGAGTGGGGAATGACATGGAGAACTGGCTGTTGGATATGATGAACAATTATGGGTACATAGGGATTTTACTGCTGATCGCTTTGGAAAATGTGTTTCCACCGATCCCGTCAGAGGTCATCCTTACGTTCGGTGGATTTCTTACGACTTCGACCTATATGAGCGTGGCCGGTGTCGTTGCGGCATCGACGGCAGGTTCTGTGATCGGGGCGCTCGTGTTGTACGGTATTGGCCTGCAGCTCGATGTGGAGCGGATGGAGAAGCTCATCGACCGCTACGGACGTGTGTTGAGATTGACGAAGGAGGATGTCAGGAAAGCAGACCGCTGGTTCGATAAGTACGGGCCGTGGACGGTATTCTTCTGCCGGTTCGTGCCGCTGATCCGCAGTTTGATTTCGATTCCGGCGGGGATGTCGAACATGCCGCTCGGTATTTTTCTGCTGTTGACGACGCTCGGGACATTGATATGGAATGTCGTACTCGTCAACGTCGGTGCTTCTGTAGGCGAGTCCTGGACGGAAGTCGTCCGCTATATGGACGTGTATTCTACCATTATCTATATCCTTTTGGGGATAGCCTTCCTTCTCTTCGTTCTGCTGTACTTAAAGAAGAAAAGAAGGAAGCATTAGAGGAGAGAAGTCAATGGTATTGTGGGTATTCCTTGTTGCTGTCGTGCTCGGCTTTGTAGAAGGATTGACCGAGTTTGCACCTGTATCATCGACCGGGCATATGATCATCGTCGATGAGCTTTGGCTGCACTCCAGGGAGCTTTTCAGCGAACCGGTCGCCAACACGTTCAAGGTGGTCATCCAATTAGGTTCGATTCTTGCTGTTGTCGTCATTTTCAAAGACAAATTCAAACAGATGCTTCACGTAGGGAAGCCCGTGGATAGGAGCGGACCGAAGCTGAAGCTTTCACAGGTCATCGTCGGCATCATTCCGGCGGGGATTCTCGGATTCCTGTTCGAAGATTATATCGATACGTATCTTTTTTCCGTTCAGACGGTCATTATCGGCCTTGCTGCCGGAGCCGTCCTTATGATCTTTGCCGATTATTATCAGAAAGGACAGAGACACACGACGATGACGGTCGACCGCATCACATACCGGCAGGCGTTCGGAATGGGGCTGTTTCAATGTATCGGCCTGTGGCCGGGGTTCTCAAGATCCGGATCGACGATTTCAGGAGGGGTGCTTCTCGGGATGAGCCACCGGGCGTCCTCGGATTTCACGTTCATCATGGCTGTCCCGATCATGCTCGGTGCGAGTGGGCTGTCTTTGATGAAGAACCTGGAATACTTCACGGTTGATGCGTTTCCGTTCATTGCCGTCGGTTTCATCAGTGCATTCGTGTTTTCGCTTATTTCGATCCGCTTCTTCCTGAAGCTGATCAACCGGATCAAGCTCGTTCCGTTCGCCATCTACCGAATCCTGCTTGCCGGCTTGTTATATGTGCTGTATTTTTGAAGGAAGCTGCCGCCCCTTTGAGGATGGCAGCTTTTTTGTTGTTCATAAGAGGAGGGGTTGCGGAAAAAGCGGTGTTTTCCATGGGCATCCGGTTCGTGTCCTCTTTCTTTACATACATCAACACCGGGCGTGCTTCTGCAACGAACGGCTTTAGTCAGGAGGTTTCTTTTTGGCGTTTGAATATCAGTTCATAGTAGGAAGGAATGCCGTAGCTGCTTGATCCTGGTGCAAAGATCTGGACCAGTTCCCATCCGTCCTTTGCCTGTTCGTGAACGACTTCGTGGTAGTCATTTTCCGGCTTCCTGCGTAACGAAGATAGTTCCAACTTGATGAATTTATGTTCATACATGTGCGACACCTCCAGATTATATTCTTCTATACGTATCAACTACACGTTTGTTTCAAAAATCTGGTAGGATATAATCGGGAGGAGGGAGACGGTTGGTATCTTTCATTTTCATCGTTATCATATTCTTCATATGTATGAGCATCAGCTCTGTAATGAATGTGCTGCTAAAAACGACGGGGAAGCGGGACTGGTTCCTTTCATTCGTGCTGAGTCTTGCCATTGCTCTCTTCGCTTCCGGTGTACTTTGAAGAGATGGAAAGGGAGGAAATGGGGATGGATTTTTTCGGATGGAATGTGGTTCTTGATAAGAGCTTGAAACCATACATAGATAAGGACCATCAACGGATGGCGGTGCTTACCGCAGAAGATGACGACATCCATATAGCACTCGAGATGGATGAGGACGGAAGCCTCGTCATGCATCCGAGGTGGAACGTCAAAATCGTTCTAAGGGAAGAGAAGCTGGTCGAGCTTACAACGAACAGCTGAGAGGAGAGGTTTGAAACCATCATGAAGAAAACACGATGGATGTTGGGCGTTCTGTTTGTACTTGCCGCCTGTCAAAACAGCCAGGCTTCCAGTGGGCTTACCGTGAAGCCGGCGGAGCTTTCGGAAGAAGGAGAAGTATTGGCAAAACAGATCTATGCGGATTTCAAAATGTTCTACACGCTTGATGGAAGCATTGGAGAGGATGAGGTGGTCGTCGCTTCCATGACGACCTATGAGAATGGAAAAGAAACGGCAGAGGCGCTGTCTACTTTTGAATCCTGGGAAGGGGGGGACTTTGAGGATGCACTTCATTCGTTCCAGCTGTTGAGGTCTGAGGAAGGAGTGGACTTCATCATAGGTTCCCCGGAAGGGTATGTGGCTTCCAGTCACAGTGGTCAAGGGGAGAAGGAGGAGATGGGATATATCTTTCAATCTCTTGAACAGGAAGAAACTCTCGAAAAAGGCCGCCCCCTTTATGTGGGCTATGTGAAAGGTTCCACCGGTAATTCCTTAGAAGCACCAGGGATAGGGGACGCTCACACTTTTCCTGAAGATCTGAAACAGGCGGAAGAAGCGATTGTCCTTGAGCTTCAAATCAAAAACAAACACGATATAGAATGAACAATCCCCGGCTGCGAGGCAAGCCGGGGATTGTTATCATGATCCTATCTTTCTGTATTCTTCGGCCATTTCCAGCTCCTTCGTCTGCGTGAAGGCACTGACGATGACGACGAGTGCAATATTTGTAAGCAATCCGAGAATCCCCGGGTTGATATCAAGCGGCTGGCTGTCTGCGACAAGTTGGTAGTAGTAGTTGACGATTGTTCCGACGATCATGCCGGTTACGACAGCGGGTGCAGTGACACGTTTAGAATAAAGGGCGGCATACACGCCCGGGGCAAATTGAACGATGGAGCCATAAGCTCCGAGCAGCAGGGCGATAAGCCCCTGTCCTCCGAAAACGGTGATGAAGTAGGCGAGTCCACCGATTACGAAGACGCCGATCCGCATAATGAGAAGCGTCTGTTTCGATGACAGGTCCTTTTTGACATTTTTGATGAAGCCGTCCGTCAGCTCAAGAGAGGCGCTGTGGGTGATGGCGTCGGCCGTACTCATTGCGGCGGCAAGCGCTCCGGCACCGACAAGGCCGTATACCCATCCAGGGAGGTTCATCACGGTTGTGATCAAGTAAGGAAGGATCTCATCCGGTGACCCGATCTGGGAGGGATCGATGACGTTTACGGAGGCGAAACCGACAAATAAAAGTGGAATCAGAAACAGGGCGAAGACCGGATAGACAAGCACTGTCTTCTTGATCGTCCGTGCTTTCGTCGCGTAGGATTTAGAGAATAAGTGCGGCCACATCAGGAACCCGATGGTCGATACGAGAATCATTGTCGTATAGGCCATGGCTGACATGGTCGATCCTTCTGCTCCGATCTGGAGGAAGCCTGAATTCGATTCCGTAAGATTTCGGAACATGTTCGGGATGCTGTCATGCAGCTGGTTGACGATTGTGATTCCGACGGTCCATGAAATGACGATCATGAGAATTCCCTGAAAGACATCCGACCAGGCTGCTGCCCGGAGCCCGCCGGTCGCGACATAAACGACAACGATGCCGTAGGAAAGAAGGGCGCCCAGCCAAATCGGGATTCTTCCTTCGGTCATGATGTTGAAGATGTAGGCCATTCCTTTCATCTGCGTCGCTAAATATTGAATGGAAGCAAGTAGTGTAATGATACCGATCAGCATCGCGAGTCCGCGGCTGGAATAGCGCTTCTGCAGGAAGCCGGAGACGGTATACAAGTTGTGCTTGCGGCCGATCTTACCGATTTTCGGACCAATTATGTACCACGGAAGAATGGCGAAAGCGGTGTAGGTGATGATGTACAGGGCGGGTGCTCCGCGGGAGAACGCCCATCCTGGAGCGCCGAGGAAGGAGAAAGCGCTGAAGACGGCTCCTCCCATGAGGAACCACATGACGAAGAGTCCCAGATTTCCGCCTGCAACGGTGAATTCCTCCAACGACTCTTTGTCCTGTTTGCGCCCGGCCAGGACACCGATAATTAAGGCGACGACTAAATAACCGATCATCATGATCATTGCGATCTGCCATTGTGTCATATCATTGTACCTCCTCTTCGTCCTTGTCCGGATCGAGACGATACAGGAATAGGACGATAATGAATGTGATGATGATCCAGAAGATCACCCAGAAAACGGAGAAGGGGAGCCCGATGATGAAGGGCGTCTCCCTGTTTCCGATGGCGAATAATGGAAACACCATCAATAAGAAAGGGGCAAGCAGTGATAGACAGTAGAGTTTAACGAATTGTTGTTTGCTCAATAGACATCCTCCTTTAGTTTGTGAAAGACGGTTTTTCCATCCAGGATCGTCTCATCGACGGTCACCTCAGGAAGTTGCTGGATAGGAGTATTCAGGACAGGGCGATCGAGGATGATCAAGTCTGCAAGCATCCCGGGCTTAAGGCTTCCTTTCACATCCTCTTCACCGCTTGCATAGGCCCCTCCCCACGTATAGGCACGAAGCGCTTCTTCCAGTGTGATTCCCTGCTCCGCGCCGATAGACCGTCCGGACTTCGATTGTCTGGTAATGGCTGCATGAATGCCGACGAACGGATCGGCGGTCGTAATCGGACTGTCCGAACCGATTGCAAATGGGATATCGTTTTGAGCGAAGGCGTGCATGGGGAACATCGCTTCTACGCGATTCCCGTAGTCTTTCCGGTAACCGTCACCGAATTCGTGCAGGAAAGCGGGATTCGGGATCGGTATCGCCCGGACTGCTTTCATGCGCTGGACGAGATCAGCCGGTGTGAACCCACTGTGCTCGATGCGGTGACGTGTTCCGGGACGTCCAGACCGGGCTCTTTCAAGCGTGGTCAAAAGCATGTCCACTGCTTGATCACCCATTGCGTGGGCCGTAAGCTGCCAGCCATGTTCATAAGCGGAGAGAAGGCTTCTGTCGAGGGCATGCTGATCCATGTAGAGCATACCGGAACCTGCGGGGTTGCTTGTGTACCCTTCCCGCATTTTGCACGTCGGACCGCTGCTGCTGCCGTCAATGAACACTTTGGCAGGGCCGATCCGGAAAGAGTCATCCCCGATACCTGTAGCCATCCCGCTCCGGATGCCGGCCTCCACCATGGAAACGGAGTCCGAAAGCGAACCGTAAAGAGCGTATATGCGCTGCTTCAGCGTCTTTTCCTGTACCGCTTTTTGGAGATAGCGGATATGCTTCGTTCCATATCCGCCGGCATCGTGGACGCTTGTAATTCCTAATTCAAGAAAATCAGCGGAAGCGATCGCCAGACCCTTTTGGACCTCTTCTTCGGAGTAGTCCGCGTGTTGGAACATGGCCATATGGGCGGATTCCATTAAAAGTCCGGTCAAACGGCCGCTGGTGTCACGGTGGTACTTACCTCCTGGAGGATCGACGACTGAATCGGTGATACCCGTCAGTTCCAGAGCTTTCGTGTTGACGCAGGAGATGTGCCCGCACGTTCGAACGACGATGATCGGGTGCGAGGTGGACACTTTGTCCAAATCATCTCTCGTCAGGTGTCTCTGTTCTGCCAGATGATTCTGGTTATACCCCCAGCCCCGGATCCATTGTCCCTTCGGTATATCCTCTGCTGCCAGTAAGAGCTGGTCCAGCAGTTCCGGAATCGAATGGACCGCTTTGGCGTTTACGCCGAGCTGATTCGTTCCGTAAAGTTCGAGGTGGGCGTGCGCGTCGATGAACCCCGGCATCAACGTCCGTCCTTCCAGGTCTGTCACCTCCGTACCGCTTTCTACGAAAGCTTGTATCTCCTGATTTGTACCGACTCCAAGAATCCGGTTTCCGCCAATGGCGACCGCTTCGTGAACCGAGAAGCGATGATCGGATGTGAACACTTCCCCGTTGATAAATACTCGTGTCGCTTGCATCGTTGTCCCTCCTAGTCGATGTTGGCAATGCGTGATGCTGTTTGGTAGAGCAGTTCGACCCCTTTAGTCAAATCGTCCATTTCTGCGAATTCCAGCGGGTTGTGGCTGATCCCTTTTTCGCAGCGGACGAAAATCATTCCGTAATCACTGATGTACGACATGAACAACGCATCGTGGAACGGACCGCTCATCAAGACGGGAGAGTCATAGCCGAGTTTATCGTCCTCTTCCTTCATGATGTCTTTGATCCAGTCTGCGCAGTACCTCGGTTCACTCTTCGTATCTTCCGTGACGGAGAACTCCAGGTTATATTCCGTGGCAGCTGTTTCGATGATGGCATGCGTCTTTTTCTCTAAATTCGAACGCGCTTCGACATCGATATCGCGGAGGTCGATCGTGAAGGAGACCTTCTCGGAAATGATGTTCCTTGAGTTCGGGAAGTTCTCGATGCTTCCGACGGTCCCGACCGTGTTCGGCGTTCCTTCCTCTTGGATAAGTGCGTTGAAATTCTTAATGATGGATGCCGCCCCGAGAAGAGCGTCCTGGCGCATGTTCATTGGTACGGACCCTGCATGTCCGGCGAATCCTTCCAAGGTAACAGTCAGCCAGATCGGTCCGGAAATAGCAGACACAATACCAATGGGTTTGTCCTTCGATTCCAGCACAGGTCCTTGTTCGATGTGCATTTCCAGGAAAGCTTCAATATCACCTGGTTTATATACCGGGCTTTGGGAAAGGTCCGGTTCGACGCCGAACTCCCGCAGCGCTTCCAAGCGTGTGACGCCCTCTTTGTCCTTCCGTTGAAGTTCGCCTTCCTCCAGCTGACCGATCAATCCTCGAACACCGAATACCCCTTTGTTGAAGCGGGAACCTTCTTCATCCGAAAAGCAGACCACTTCCATCGTTCGCTCCGCCTGCATGCCTTTGTCTTTCATCGTATGTACCACTTCAATAGCAGCCAGTGCGCCGGCCGTTCCGTCATACCTGCCGCCGTAGGGTTGGGAATCGATGTGCGAGCCCATCATCAAAATCGGAAGGTCGGGATTTTTTCCTTCTTTCCGGCCGATCAGATTACCGAATGTATCGATCTTCGTTTCAAGGCCGGCTTCCTCCATCCAGCCTTTGACGATATCCACCGCTTCCCGGTCTTTTTTTGAATGGGCGAGGCGGCAGACGCCGGTTTCTCCGATTCTTCCTATCTCCGCAAGCGTATTGATATGATTCTCGTATCTCGTATCATTGATTTCCATCGCTGCTCTCCTCCTTATTTGTACTCACTATATCAAGTTCGGAATTATCCGACAATTAACAAAATGTCAAAAGATGTTTGATTATTCTGTATAATAGAGGAGAGAGATTGTCTTTACATACTGCTTAAAGCTTGGATTCAAAGGGTTTAGGAGGCTGCTGTCTTTAAATGACAAAATGTCGGTTTTGGATAATATGTAATAATTTCCAAGAAGGTGACCAGACAGTGGAAATGTTTATGCACCCTGACTATGATGCTGATCATGCGCTGGTGTCCACTTTTTCGTTTCAGGTATCTGTACAATGGTGAAAGGACTGGAGAAGAAAATTGAAAGATTACGGGAAAGATTTATTCAGAGGTACAGCTGTTTATTATGCCGCTTATCGTCCGGTATACCCGGAAACGCTCCTTCACTTGCTCCATGACCGTTTCTTCCTTGACGGGTCACAGACGGTGATCGACCTCGGATGTGGACCGGGTGACCTTGCTCTCCGACTCGCTGATCACTGCAGGGAGGTCATCGGTGTCGATCAAGAACAAGAAATGCTCGATGTGGCGCGAATGCTTCAAAGAAAGAAGAGAAAAGAGAATGTTTCGTGGGTTCACGGAACCGTAGAAGAGTACCTGAATCAGTTCCATAGAATGAATGTCGTAACGATAGCGAAGGCTTTTCATTGGATGGATCGTGCCGGGACGCTCGATTCCCTGTATGAGTTCGTCGTGCCGGGCGGAGGAGTAGCCGTCATCGATGATTATGAACCGGATAAAGCAGCCACCGAATGGCAGGAGACATTCAACGAAGTCGTCCGCCGCTGGTATGGACCGACAAGACGGGCGGGAAACACGACGTACAGCCATCCGGAAATAACGCACGAACAAATAATAGAGCAGTCCGCTTTCGATCTTGAAGTATATGAACTTCCCGAAGTTACGATCCGGTGGGATATCCCATCCATCATCGGGAACCATTATTCTACGTCTTTCGGAAAAAAGCAGTACCTTGGAGAAGATGCTCATTTGTTTGAAGAAGAAGTGAAGGCAGCACTCGGATCTTGTGGAATGTATGAAGAAAGAAGGCGGGTATCTGTGAAGATCGGCCGCAAACAAGGAAAGAGGGGAAGCAGATGAATACGGTAAAAAGCTATTGGGATAAACGTTATGAAGCAGGCAAACTATGGGGCGATCAGCCGTGTCCTTCCGTGGCACTCGCTCTGCCTTTTCTCGTCGTGAATGGCGCTGGGTCGATCCTCGTACCGGGCTGCGGGTACGGCCGGAACAGTCGCGCTTTTGCTGAGAGAGGTTTCCATGTGCTCGGAACAGATGTATCGTCCGAGGCACTCAGACAGGCAACGGCAGATAAACCGGAGGTAATGGAACAGCTGCGGTATGAGCGGATGGATATACGGGAAATGGCTGCCGGGGAATCTTTTGATGCCGTCTTCCTGTCGAACGTCCTGCATCTTTTTCTGGAGAAAGATCGGAAGAAGGTGCTCGCAGCGTGCGATAAGCATTTACATAAGGGAGGCCTGCTGTTGTTTACGTGCCTTTCCACAGCAGATAAGAAAAATTATGGAACAGGGGTGGAAGTAGAGCCGCATACGTTCCACCATAACGGGAAGACCCTGCGCTTCTATGATAAACGGGCCGTGATGGACGAGCTTCCGGACGGGTACACACTGCTTGAATGCAGGGAGCATATTCAGACGGAAATGAATCCCTCGGGACAGCGGGAAGATCTTGTCCTATGGTTCGTTGCTGCCAGAAAAAAGGGGGCAGAATGATGGAATGGAATGGAGACGGGACCATGCGCCCCTGCACCTCCTCCGATCATGCCGTCGTCACAAGAAAGATGAAAGCGTGGTGGGGAGGCAGGGAGCTGTCCCTGCCGAAACTTTTCTTTGATCACTTTCAGGACACCAGCTTTATCGTGGAAGTAGATGGGGAAATCGTCGGCTTTCTAATCGGCTTTTTATCCCAATCACGGGAGGAGGAAGCGTATATTCATTTTGTGGGGGTCGACCCGGCTTATCGAAAGCTGGGAATAGCGGCCGCGCTTTACGACAGGTTCTTTGAAAAAGCGGTGGAGCACGGCAGGTTAAGGGTACGGGCGATTACGTCTCCAGTCAATCGTTTATCAATCGCTTATCATACACGGATGGGATTTACCGTCGTTCCTGGAGATAAAGTAGTGGATGGCGTAAAGGTGCATACGGATTATGACGGGAAAGGGGTGGAGCGGGTTTTGTTCGTAAAGGATCTAAAGGGAAGGAGCGGATAACATCCGCTCCTGTTCTTACATTGCTTCTTGGACTGTCTTTTTATCCGCGACATAGATCAGTCGGAGTGCGATCAGCATCAGTACGATCGCTGTGCCCCGCTGCCAGTCGAAAGAAATTTGGAGACCGCCGAACAAACCGAAGTGATCGATGATGATCCCTCCGACAAGCTGTCCGATGACGGTCGCAATATTCGTTGCGATGACACCGATCTTCGGCACGGCGAGAATGGTGAGGAACAAGTATCCGACACCGAACCAGACGGCCGTCAACTGCCACTTCGGCGCATCAAGGACGGCGAGGAAATCCCCCTGTCCGAAGAATAATACGACGATGGCCAGCATCAACGCTCCGGTGAAAAAAGTCATAAAGGTACTCTCATACGTACCTGCGTGTTTACTGAATGCTCCGTTGATCGAGGATTGGGAGCTGAGAAGCACTCCACCGATCACAGAAGCTGCTACTAAAAGAATCCCCATTTTTTCTCCTCCTTAATAAATCAGAATCAGTGCGGCCGCCATCAATAGGACGGCAATGATTTTTTCTTTTTTGACTTTCCGTGCTTTACTGCCGAGCCATCCCTTATGCTCGATGACCATGCTCATCGCCATTTGACCGACGATGACGCTGATCATGGCTGCACCGACGCCGACAAGTGGTACGGCGATGACCAAGATCGTTAAGTAGGTCATTCCCAGCAGTCCTCCGGTCAGCTGCCATTTAGGTGCTTGGAAGGTGTAGGACAAGGAGCCTTTTCCTAAAAATAAGAGAACGATTCCAAGGATAATGGAACCGACCAGAAAGTTATAAAAGCTTGCTTCGAGCTTCCCGATGGATTGACCAAGTTCTCCATAGATCGCCCCTTCGATGCTCAAAGACAAACCTGCAATCAGTGCGACGATATACATCCATAGTTTCATGATTTTTCCCCTCCTGTTATATCTACAATTCGAATAATGTCGATATGAAAAACAAAAAAAAGAGCTCACAGCTCTTCTTTCATGTAGGCAGCCACTTGCTGGATGACCGCTTCATTTCTCCGGTAGTAGGTCCACTTCCCGTGACGTTCGGATTCCAGCAGCCCTGCTTTCTGCATCATCGCCAAATAATGCGAGACCGTCGATTGGGACATGTCGGACTGTTCCTGGATATCTCCAACACAGATGCCGCCTTTGTGATGAATCGTTTCCGAAAGGTGATCGGCCGGCTTGTCGATGTAAGTCATAGGATCCTTCAACCACCGGAGCATTTCCAAACGTTTTTCGTTGGCCAACACTTTGAAAATTTCTACGTAGTTTTCCATGGGGACTATACTAATCGATGATGTTCGATCTGTCAAAAAGACGGCATCGGGAAAAATAAGAAAGAAAGGGGCGAGACAGAGGGGATGCCTCCGGAATGTCGAATGAAATAGAATCGTAACCAAAGGAGGAAGCACACATGATTGATGTACATAACAAAACATTTGTATCCGTCCAAAATACGGAGGACGGGGAAGTATCCGCAGAAACGACGTTCCATTATTATCAGGAAGAAAGCATCATTTACGCGGATTACAGCGGAGGCGACATTGTGAAAGGGAGTCTGGTGGGAATCGTCAAGGAGGACGATACGCTGGAATTCCGCTACAACCATGTTAATAACCAGAAGGAAATCCGCGGCGGATCATGCGTCTCGACACCAGTCTTAACGAAGGAAGGGAAATTGGAACTTTGGGAAAGCTGGCAGTGGAATGATAAGGCACAGACAAGAGGGGAATCATTGATCCGGGAAGTTTAAGTGAAATGGAGGTATGTCCCGGACGCCTGTCACATATCCTATAGTCAATGACTTACTTCAAGGGAGTGGATGGGCATGGGATTCACTTATGGGAAGGACGAGCTGATCGGTGATATACAGGAGCTGTTCGCCAAACACAATGTCCAGGCGATTCATGTGAAAGAGGAAGGGACGCTGTTCTCCATAGACCCGGACGGATCATTTCGGATCGGAGTCGGAGCTACGATCG
This sequence comes from Halobacillus sp. BAB-2008, assembly GCF_000328325.1. Lineage (NCBI taxonomy): Bacteria > Bacillati > Bacillota > Bacilli > Caryophanales > Bacillaceae > Halobacillus > Halobacillus sp. BAB-2008. Next base: position 12,198 of record NZ_ANPF01000062.1, read on the forward strand.
TCGCTTTCGACCGGCATCCGGATGATAAGACGACCTTCCAGGTGATTGATGGCGGACGGAAGAAATGAAGGCATAGGAAAGGTCCTGAGCTTCGATTTGAGCTCAGACCTTTTATGTGTTCATTCGGTCAGGCTTTTTTCCAATATGCAGCTTCTTTGTTGGAACGAAGCGGAGGGAATGTATCCCCGTTGCTCAGTTCGATATGTTTTTCATCTTCCGTCACATCTCCACTGCCACCATCTACTAATCCGTCAAATTGGTATGTTCCTGCTTCAGGTGCCTGTTCTCCAGTCTTGTAACGGTCTGCCATTTGTAAAAACATCCTTTCCGATTTTGGTTATATTTTGTGTGCGCACATAGGCTATATATCCAGATAAAACCAATCGAAAACATATTTTTACCAAAATGTTACATTTGTAGGAGGGGTGAGCAGAAGGGACTATGGGAAAGAGCCTTTGTATCTTTTCTCTGCTTTATCTACAGTCTGTCCGCCCGCTCCTCATCGGAAATGAGTGGGCAGGTCGGGCAGCAGTTCTTCTTGTTTCCCTGGTGCAGCATGTACTTCATGCAGCAGTGTCTGCGCACGTAGGTCCCTTTACCGTTCTCCTTTTCGAAAAAGCGGAATTCGAAGTGAAGCGGGTTGACCGTGCCGTCCTCAAACAGCTCTTCGGAAGTGAACCAGTGCAGGACTTTTTCCGCGAAGTCTTTCTTCTCCGGGTGCTCTTCAGCGAAAGCGAGACTCCGTTGGTGCAGGTTGTGACTGACGATCGAGCGCATGTGCGTCGATTTGCAGTTCGATGCTTTCGCAATCGTTTGGAACAACGGCTGAAGATTCTCCGTAATGAACCGGCGGATACGATCCTTCACTTCTTCTTCGGTCAAGTCTTCGATGGAAGCCACCGCTTCTTCACGGATGACGTAGTTCATTTTATTTTTTTCCAAGCATTCGATGCCGATATTCTCAGGGGAAGCATCGATGACGAGCCCGTATTTCACGATCGTTTCGTACATGCCCATCGTCATGACCGAATACATCTTCCCGAACAACAGCCCGGTGATCGATAGGTCGGGGGCTGCCAACCCTTCGTTCTGAGCTTCCAATAAAGCGCGGCATGCCGGTTTATGGTCGATGAGGCTTTCCAGCTCATGTGTAATTTTATGTTCATGGTCCGTACCGATATAGAACCGGTGGTCCTGTTTTAATTGCTCCCATGCAGTATTCATGAAAATGACTCCTACATTTTGGATTTTTCCAGGCAGAACGCTGGAAATGAGAACTACTTTCAATTATAAAAGAAGATGGCGTTCCTCTCAACTATCCGAACAGGCATAATGTGCCCGTCTCGTCGTAAGCTAAGCCTATGATGATTAACCCGGCTGGAAACAGGGAATAGGGTAGTCCGTATCAAGATGGAAAGGAAAGAACCCCAATGCATAACGAAACGAATCGTACCACCTACATACAAAATCAAGCCGACCGGATCATTCTTCACCTTTTGGTGCAGGCGATGATCAGGGAAGAGGCCTATCCATACGATCTCCTTCCAAACGGGGCCGCATTTCCAATCGGCAAAGCGGCACTTGAGGTAGAGATCACCCATACATACAGGCTTGGGCAGCTCGATATCGCCCGCGTTCAGTATGTGGAAGGAGAAGATGTGCACGAAATAACGGACCCGCTGCAGGTCCTGGGTCTCTTCCTGCCGACGGATGATCCTTTCTATATAGAAGTGAAGAACAGTGTCCGGAATCTCGCACTTGCACTCACCGCGTCAGAAGAACGGAACCAGAAAGTGGAACAAGAAGCCGAAGCGCTCGGTGTATCGGATGTTTTTTCTTATGTTCTCCAAAAAAAATCAAAAGCGTTCAGTCCTCTGACATTTTTCGAACAGCTGGTCATTCAGGGCCACACGATTCATCCATGTGCCCGGACGAGAATCGGCCTGTCGGAAAAAGAAGCGAGGCAGTATGCTCCGGAGTGGGGTGGGACGCCGGCAGTTATTCCCGTCGCCGTTCATAAGCAGTTATTCCGGGAGACCCTCATGGAGGGGAAAACGGTGAAAGAAATTCTTTTTGCGGAATATCCAGAAGTGGAAAAAGCCTTCCTGTCTGAGATAAACCATCCTGATGATTATGGTTTAATTCCCGTCCATCCATGGCAGTGGAAGCATACGATCGTTAAGGATTACCAAGCGGATATAGAAGCCGGCAGAATCAAGCGTGTAAAAGGCGCGGACATTGCGACAGCTGCGCTCATCTCCTTCCGCTCCCTTGCACCGTTAAATAATCAATGGAAGCACCATATTAAAACAGCCGTCAACATCCAAATGACGAGTGCGGTGCGGACGGTGTCTGCCGCATCCACTTACAACGGGCCGATGCTTTCCCGGTTTTTCAAGGATTTGCTTGAGTCCGATGAAGCATTACGCTCCCATTTGAGCACCATGAAAGAACCGGCAGCGATCCATTATCAACCGTCCACAGGAGTGGAAGATGCCCATTTCTTTCAGAAAAATCTGGCGGCTATTGTAAGGGAAAATCCGGAGTATGCATTAGGTGATGAGGAAGTAGCGATTCCGGGGGCGTCCCTGCTCGCGCCTTCTCCCGTGTCCGGAAAAACGATTGCGGAGGAAGCATCGGAACGGGCAGGATCTCCGCGTGCCTTCATCCGCCGCTATGCCGAAGCGCTTCTGCCTGGAGTGCTGCATCTGTTAGGAGAATACGGGATCGCTATGGAAGCGCACCTCCAGAATGCAGTGGTCGTCTTCAAAGGCGGGCATCCGCTGCGGACGATCCTTCGTGATCACGGCGGCATCCGCGTGCTGGAGAAGCGGCTCGCTGAACATTTCGGTGATGTACCGATCGATGCAAGCACCAATTTGCTGACTGATGATACCGAAGAGCTGCTTGATATCTTTACCCATTCGGTGCTGCATAACCATCTCGGTGAAATTATCGTACAATTGGCAAGAAAGACCGGATGTGCGGAAGACGGTCTGTGGGCGGAAGTGGAGATGGTAGTCAAGGAAACGGCCGTCCGCCTGTCGGAAGAAGCAAGGGAAGATATCCAGCGAATCCTGCACCGGCCGGCTCGGATGAAGGCGCTCGTGCAGATGCGGTTGAAGAATGAAGTGACGGAGAATCGCTATGTAGATATGCCGAATCCGTTTACAAAGGAAAGCGAGGTGCGTGGACGATGACCGTGACAGAACGATCGTTGTTGAAGGAAGAAGCGGATTGTCTGCAGTTTTTACAGAAGCAGCATCCCGAAGAGGTGGATAGATTTCTCGAATACCTTCCGGAAGGCAGAAGAGGAATAATGAAAAAGCTGTCCGATGCCTATTTCCGTGAGAATATCGACGGGGCGTATGAGAAGGCCGCTGCGATTCCGGTAAAAACGGAGGGAGGACAGTTGAACCGTGCCGTCCTTCCCTCTATGTACAACGGACTGCAAGGCTATGACTTCCAACCCGAGCTTACTTATCGAGCGGTAACATTCGGAACTTACGGCGTAATGTTCGCCATCGATGGTGAATCTGCTTTCCAGCGTGTCCACACGACCGGAGAAGTCGTCTATTTCGATGCTGGAAGTTATCGCCCTGTCGAAACGGCGTCGGAGCTTTCCCGACTGCTTTTCAGCAGGGAAAAGTATCCGAATGTGGATACGTTCCTAAGGGAACTTAATAACGGAGCGGCGAATCTGACACTTGCGTTGATGAATCAGGAGCAGTGGGCGACGAGCGTGAGAGAAGAGGCTGCAGGCAGAACTTCGACAATCGAATATGCCCTCTCCCATTTCAGGGAACCGAGTCTTTTCTTTGAACAGCTTGTCACAGACGGTCATCATCTTCATCCTGGGGCGAAGACGAAGCTGGGACTGAGCTATGCGGATTTGCTGCGCTATTCCCCTGAGTTCCGACAGTCTTTCGCTCTCCGGTTTGTTGCCGTCCGGCAGCACCGGGTGATCAAGACGACCCAGGCATCCCTGCTTGCTGATTGCTATCCAGAGTGTTTACAGGAGGCGGGGAAGGAACTGGCGGCGAGAGGGCTTCCGGCTCAGGATTATGAAATTCTGCCTGTCCATCCGTGGCAGTTCGAGCATGCCATCCCTGACATTTATAAGGAAGAATGTGCCTCCGGGGACGTCGTTCTTCTTCCTGGAACGGTTCTGCCGGTCGATGCCACTTCCTCTTTCCGGACGGTCACTTCCAAAAAGAAGGGTGCCCCGGTGTTGAAGCTTGCCGTCAACAGCCAGATGACTTCCACAGTCCGGTCAATCTCTACACAAACCGCGCTCAATACGACCGTCTTTTCGGAAATGCTGGCGGCAATCCTTGAGCGGGAGCCGCAGCTTGACGGTTTTCTTCCCCTGTATGAACTTGGCGGAGCCGCTTTTCATACGGATGACCGGCTGAAAAGCAGGAACTTGACGATGCTGATCCGGGAAAGCATCGATGACAAACTGGAACAGGGAGAGGCGGCCGTTGCCGGGATGGCGCTGTATGCGAAGTCTCCGATGTACAACGGAACGATCATTCAGGAAATCGTGGAGAACTCACCATTATCCCGGCTCGAATTCTTTATCGACTATGTAGAAAAAGTGCTTCCCGGTTATTTGACGCTGATGGTCAAATATGGAGTCGCCCTGGAAGGCCATCTTCAGAACAGCATTCCTGTTTTCAAGGACGGCCGGCTCACCAGGTTTTTCTTCCGGGACTGGGGCGGGGCCAGGATTTATACAGAACGACTCCGGTTTCACGGAATGAAGCCCGCCTTCGCACCGGATTCCGTCTCGATCACCAACGACATCTCTGATATGCACAACAAGCTGTATTACACCGTATTCCAAAACCATTTCGGAGAGATCATCAAGCAGCTCGTCACCTCTTCTGAAGAAGAAGCGCAGTATTGGAAGGCTGTGAGAGAGGTGTGTGATCGTGTCTTGACGTCGCTTATGGAAGATGCACCGGAAGCGGTGGAGACGGACCGTGCGTTTTTATACCAGCCTGCCGTCATGCATAAATCGCTCGCGACGATGCGTCTGACAGCAAGTAAAGGGTACGGCTATAATGCTGTGCCGAATCCATTAGCTAAAGGATGACAGAAAGATGAAAGCCATCGAAAGATATATAGAAGAAAGACAGGATCATTCGAATCCTGTCTGTGCCTATGTGTATGATCTTACCCGGCTCGAAAAGCATGCCGGGATGATCAAGGAGACGCTCCCGGATTTTTGTTCCTTCTTTTACGCGATGAAGGCGAATCCGGACCGACACCTTCTGAAGACGCTCGCACCGATCATCGACGGGTTTGATGTCGCATCAGGGGGAGAGATCGCCAAAGCGGCTGCCTATGGAAAACCGATGGTCTTCGGTGCCCCAGGTAAGAAGCAGAGCGAAATCGAGATTGCGTTGGAGGAAGGTGTCCGTTATATCAACGTCGAAAGCACCCATGATTGGGACCGCATTGCCCATTTAGCTGAGGAAAAAGGTATATCCATTCCCGTCCTGCTCCGTGTCAACTTAAGCAGCGACGTACCGGAAAGCCACCACATGATGTCCGGTGTTCCAAGTCAGTTCGGAATGTCGGAGGAAGATGTGGCGGCCTGCATCAAGCAGTCGGAGAAAGAAAGCAGAGTGTCAATTGCAGGCTTTCATTTCCATGCCATGTCCAACAATCTCGATGCAGAAGCACACGTGCGATTTGTCCAGCTCTGCGTAGAGAAAGCAGACGATTGGCGCCGGCGCTACGGGTTGAAAGCCTCGATCATCGATATCGGCGGAGGGATCGGTATCAACTATTGGAACCCGGAAGAACCGTTTGACTGGAAAGCATTCGCCGCCGGTATGCACCGGCTGGATCCGGAGGGATGGACGCTTATCCTGGAAATCGGACGTTACTTGACGGCAGCGAGTGGTTATTATGTGACGGAAGTGCTGGATGTGAAAGAAAACCACGGCCAATGGTTTGCCGTCGTGAGGGGCGGTACCCATCATTTACGGCTGCCGGCCGCCTGGAAGATGAGCCATCCTTTCCGCATTCATCCGGTCGAATCATGGCCGTATCCCTTCAAGCGTCCTGGTGTAGAGAAGGGAAATGTCACGATCGCCGGGGAACTCTGTACGCCGAACGATGTGCTCGTTCGCGGTGATTACGTGGACAACCTGCGGGCCGGCGATATCGTTATTTTCGAATACGCGGGAGCTTACGCATGGACGATTTCCCATCACGATTTTCTCAGTCATCCCCACCCGGAACACGTGTATGTTCGGGATGGGGAAGTGCTTGCTCAGGAAGATGCTGGAACGCTTCCTCGAGAAAAGTGAGAATATCCAGAGACACGGGATAGAGTCCGAGCTCCGCGGACGTCTCCTCGGATTTACGCGCCTGCCAGAATTTATCGATGAGAACAGGGTCATCTCCCAGCATGCCTGCAGACAAGGCGAGGCAGTCTTCGGCAATCAAGCGGCCGTCGATTGAATCGGGACCGATGCCCCGCTCGATACATATCCGGGTCCGCTCAACAAGGCGGATCCATTTTTTCGTTTCCGCTTCTTCCATTTTCGGAAGGTCCTGCTTCAAGAGCATCTGCTCCTCTTCATTGAAATGATGGTTCCAGCGGTTTTGATCCGTCCGCTGCTTGTTGTCCCGTACGAGCGGAAGCAGCGCGTCCCATCGGATCGTCCCTTCGAGGCGAAGCGAGTTCTTCAATGCTTCGTTCTGCCCCAAAGACTGCTCCAGATCGGCGATCGATGCCCGAAGCTTTGCCTCGTTAAGGGTGAGGATTTCGGCAATCGTCGTCTCCTTGAGAATCTTCTCGATATCGTCAAGCCCCATGGCAAGCGACTTCAGGAGCAGCACCTTCTCGAGCTCCCTGACCTCCTCTTCGGAATAGAGCCTTCTGCCGGAAGGGTCTTTGGCAGCAGGTGATACTAATCCAATCTGGTCATAATACCGGACCGCGCGCACCGTAATATCCAGATGTTTCGCTACTTCTCCTGTCGTATGTAAGCCCATTTTCCAAAACACCTCCAAAAAACTTGCAGGTGACGTAACGTCATCCTTTATGATGAGGATACCATAGTTTGGCAGCAGAGGAGAGATAGCTTTTGAATGGTATCGGCTGGTTGATTGTTTTCAGTGAAATTGGATTTTGGGTCGTCATTTTGCTCGGACTTGTGCTTCGCTACGTCGCAGGAAAGGAGAAGGCAGGGCTGTTCTTCCTCGCCCTTACACCGGTGATTGATCTCCTTCTTCTCATCGCGACAAGCGTCGATCTTTATCGTGGGGCGACGGCGACGACGATCCACGCTGTGGCAGCGGTTTATATCGGAGTATCCATCGCGTTCGGGAAGAGCATGATCCGCTGGGCGGACGAACGCTTTCAATATTATGTTACGAAATCCGGTCCGAAACCAAAGAAACGCAAAGGGATGGAGTATGCGCGTCACTACTTCAAAAGCTTTCTGCAGCACATCCTTGCTTATGCGATCGGGTCCGCTTTCCTGTGGCTGTTGATCTGGTTGATCGGTGATCCGGAGAGAACCGAAGCGCTCTTCGGCGTCTGGCGGATCTGGTCGCTTGTCCTCGGAGCGGATTTCCTGATTGCTTTAAGTCATTTCCTATGGCCGAAGAAGTAAGAGCGGAGCACGGCTTCCACTCTTTTTTTCGTTGATAATTTCAGGACCGAATAGTTTTATGGGAGCAACTCCTGCCAAATTAAAAAACTCTCTCTGGAGGATCATCAATGGATTGGAAGAGGAATGGAAGCAGGTGAGGGACGAATGGTTAACGAATGTATGGATAGATGGAAGTATGATCAGGAAGTTTCCAACCATTTTGCAGGCTGCATGAAGAAGAGAATAGCAGGAGGGAAAGAAGTGGATGGGGGCCGAAGTCAAAGGGATGGGATGTTTTTAGAGCCCTTAGGTGAACCCCTTTTGTAATCAAGTATGGGAGTGATTTTTCTAATGGAAATCCATTTCAAAGTGCAAAGAATTAAAGCAGAACAAACGTACCATCTTCGACACCAAATACTCAGACCACATCAATCGTTTCAGGCATGTCAATATGATACGGATCATGATTCCGGGGCATTTCATATAGGTGCGTTCCATAAAAGAAAATTGGTCAGTGTGGCTTCTTTTTATCCTGAATCTCATCCGGAATTGGCAGACTCTCATCCATATAGATTAAGGGCTATGGCTACTGTCGAAGAATATAGAGGGAAGGGAGCAGGAAGGGAGGTAGTGACCTTTGGAGAGAGCGAATTGAAACATCTTGCAGCAGATCTGCTTTGGTGTAAAGGCAGGACTTCTGTAAAGCAATATTATGAGAGGCTTGGTTTTCAACCTTTCGGAGAAGCTTTTGACTATCCTTCCCTAGGGCCGCATGTAATTATGTATAAAGAGCTTAGGTAGGGTTTCCTGTTATTAGATAAACCAAATATCATTGGAACCATAGTTGCTATGTTACAATGATATTTATTTAATACATAATTTTACAGGGGTGATCTTTCATGGATACAACGCAGCAGAATAGTACGGCCTGGGACCAGAAAGTAGAAGAGGGCTCCAAGTACACAAAGCCTGTAAGCAGGGAAGTGATAGAAAAAGCGAAGAAGGATGAATGGAGTATAAGCGTGACCACGGAAAAACAAGTACCCAGGCACTGGTTTCCTGAATCGTTGAAGGATGTGAAAATCCTTTGTCTGGCTTCCGGAGGGGGACAACAGGCACCCGTTCTCGCTGCGGCAGGAGCAGATGTTACGGTGACGGATATTTCTAAGAAGCAGCTGGAGCAGGATCGGAATGTCGCAGACAGAGACGGATTGTCTTTAAGGGTTGTACAAGGGGACATGACAGATCTGAGTGACTTTGAGGATGAATCGTTTGATCTGATCGTCAACCCGGTTTCAAATTTGTTTGTGAAAGATGTACACCTCGTTTGGAAAGAAGCATACAGGGTTTTGAGCCGTGGTGGTGTTCTGATCACTGGTTTCACCAATCCGCTGTTATGGATTTTTGATGATGAAAAGGAAAGAGAAGGGATACTGGATGTGAAGCACTCGGTACCGTCGTCGACGCTTGATTATATGCCGGAAAGCGATGTCGAAGCATACATAAAATCAAACCAGACCATTGAGTATGCTCATACGTTGGAAGATCAGATACAGGGCCAGATCGATGCTGGGTTTGTCCTTAATGGATTTTACGAAGACGATTTCGGCGGAACCAGAATATTGGATAAACATATCAAAACCTTCCTTGCTACAAGAGCTGTGAAAGCGTAGAATTATTCTTCCTTTAATAACGTCTCTCACAAGATAGGGGGAAATGAGGTTAGGAGTGGAAGTATTAGACACGCGATCATTCATGCGATTAACGCGGTTATTTTTGTTCTTTTGTTAGGTACGGGAGCCATGTTGTTCTTTGGTACTCATTTTGTCCCCCAGCCGGACCCCTACACAGCGGAGAATGTGGCCATCGTTTTCATTTATATCCTTTGGGCGGTGAGTTATTGGCTGCAGTTCAAGGTGCAGACGTATAAAAGTATTGTGTTTATAAATGTCGGTCTTATTGTTTTCCTTGGTTTTTATGTTGTTTTTATGTATTATCCCATAACTTTTTTGGAATTGTTTCTGGAGTAAGCAGGGAGAAAGTTTTTTATGTTCATGACTTACACTCCAATGATGTTGCTGGGAGCGTAAACGGTCATATACTTGATTATCATGCAGGAGGTCGGATATGGACATAAGAAAAGCACAGCAGGGCGATGCTCTGGGAGTGGCCGAGGTTCAAGTAGATACGTGGCATTCTACATACAGTCCTATCGTACCGGAAAGTTATTTGCAGAGGATGACTTATGCGGGGCGGGAAAAGAAATGGCGAAAAATCATTGCTGCGGAACAGGTATACATAGCCTCTGTGCCGGCAGAGGGCATCGTCGGTTTCATTCATGGAGGGCCGGAAAGAAGCGGCCTTTATGCTGGATTTAACCAGGAGGTTTATGCACTTTACATCAGGAAAGAGCACCAGGGGAAAGGGCATGGAACGCGGCTTCTGGATGCGTGGAGGACGGGGCTGCTGCATAGGGATGTGCCTGTCCTCGTACGGGTGCTTGAAGACAATCCTGCTTGTGCTTTTTACGAAAAGAAGGGTGCGGGTAGGATCGACAGTCAGACGGTGACCATCGATGGTGTCGATTTGGAGGAAGCTGTATATGGATGGGGCGATATCCGGCAAATCGACTTCTGAACAAAAAAGAGGAACCTGTCACAGGTTCCTCTCTTTTGTTATAGATGGTTCTGGGTAAGTTTGTTGATCTTAACTTTCAATTGGACGATAGAGATGACGTAAAGGGCGATTAGAAAGCCATACAAAACTTTGAGAGCTGTGTAGATCGGATGTCCGGTGACACCAGGCTGGAAGATGGTTGCAGCAAGAACGAGAGTAACCAGGAACAGCGGGATCAGCAGATTGACGAGGAGCCGGTACTTATGCGCTTCCGTCTCGTGATCGGTATAAATGTCCGGTGCGTCTTCGTTTACTGTGAGCGGTTTACGGAAATAGTGCCAGCCGTGGAAGCGCTCGACCTTCTCCCATCCAGCTTCTTCGAACAAAGCTAAATAGCTGTCGATATCCTCGTCCGTCCCGTTCCTGTAGTCCAGTTTATAGACGTATTCGCCCGGTTCTCCCTGTATGAATGTGTAAAGACCGAAGCGATACCGGGCCAGATGCCAGCCGTCCTTGGCCATCGATTGCAGCCATTCGGCTTCTTTATTGTCCTGCCATGTAAAAAATATCCGTATCGTTCGTTTATACATTCGTTTTCGCTCCTGTTCTTCCTTTTCTCAATTTCCGGCAGCGGTATGCGAAGCCGAGGAAAACCATTCCAGTGATCATGGTAGGGAACAAGGCAATTATTCCTATCCATTCGAATGCCTCACCGATCCAGGCAGGAAGCCCCGCCTCGCTGCTGAGGGCGCTCAGCAGGAAAGAAAGAACGGTCGTAACCAGCGACCATAGGGCCCATTTCCCGTCTTTCTCTTTCTCTGTTTCATACTTTTCCAGGAGGCTCGTCTTATCTGTATAGAGCGGTGTCGTTCCCGGCTCCGCCGTAAAAAGGTGAATATAATCTACCGACGAACATACGTGTCTCCAGCCTGCCTCTTCAAACAAATCGAAGTAGTCTTCATCCGGACTCTCCCGATAATCGATTTCGAACTGCTTCTCCTCCGGTTCTCCCTTTCGAAGCCGGAACCCAAGCAGCAGGAAGCGTTCCACATGCCAGCCTTTCTTCGCATAGCGCGCCAATTTCTCCATTTCTTTCCCTTCTGAAAAGGCGAGTCCATCCATCATGATATATTTACGCTTCATTGATAACATCCTCCTTCTTCTGCCATACCTCTTCGGCATGACGGATCATTCGCCTGCGCCGCTCGACATCGGATTTCAGCAGTTCTCGTCCGGCAGCTGTTGCGATATACGTCTTCTTTTTCCCGGAACCTTCCGCAAGCTCAATCAGCTCTGCTTTCAATAACTTCTTGATCGTCGTATAAAGGGAGGCAGGACCGATGGTGAATTCACCGTCCGTCCACTCTTCGATCGTCTGCATGATCAAGTACCCATGACGGGCTTCCAGCAGGGAAAGGAGGATATAGAAGGACGTATCCGTCAGCTCCCCGGCATCTAAGGCATCGTTTCTGGCCAATCTCTTCACCTCATTTATATCGTTTAATGATATATCGTTAAATGTAATATATCGTTTAATGATATAAAAGTCAATTTATTATTGGGAATTTTTTTCAGAATTCGCTTGAGGAGAGGAAAAAAGAAAAATCCGGTCATGGAACGCTCTTATAATAAAAGCGTTCGATGACCGGAAGTTGTATGTTTTCTGTCATTCTATATGCTCGAGCTGTTGATTGAGCTTTCGTGATTCATGACGGAAATAGAGATAAAACCCGAGCCAGATCACTCCATACAGGACAAGAAAGACGGCGATGAAGAAGAGCAGACTTGTCAAGGTGAACGGCATCCATCCTATCCAGGCGCTGAGCGGAAAGAACAGGCACGTCACAATCAGGAAGTGGACGGCCGTCTGTCTGAAAAGGCTCCATGTTTCGATTTCGAAAAGGAGCGGCGTGACGGAGAAGAACCAGCCGCAGAACATCGATCCGAGTGAATTTTTGATAAAGGGATCGGCTTGGAATACGGTGACGTCTCCGAAGAAAAAGATGGCATAGGTGGTGAGGACCGAGAGGAATGCTCCGAAGAAGATGCCGATGAAACTGCGAAATAGAAATGTTTTCATTTGTTTTCCCTCCTGTTCTTGTTCAATAGTTCTTTGATCTTACTGACGTAGTGTCTCGAGGCGTAGGTTTTCGCTCCGGACTTGAAATGGACGGCGAGCGTCCCGTGGAAGGAAGGCTCGAAGTGGCTGATTTCATACAAATTGGCAAGGACGGACTTCGACAACCGGATGAAGCGTCTTGATGGAAGCAATTGTTCCAGTTCATACAGTTTTTCCTTCATCGTAAACGTCCCTTTTTCGTTCTCTGCGACAACATGCTCCCCGGAAGTCTGGAAATAGTGGACATCCTCCGGTTTCAGGAGATGCTGTTTTCCTCCGCGCTTACCGGTAAGCAGGTCCGTTTTACCGGCTTTCAGGAAATCAAGCAGTTCTTTGATATCGTCATCAAGCTCGCTGCAGTGGATGGTCACCTTCGTCTCTTCGCAACCCGGGTCGACATCCAGTTGGATCTTCACATGCTCCACCTCCTTGGCTTTCTCTCTATGTTCTCAGTATAGGGAAACGAAAGAAAAGTGTCAGCACTCCTCCGGTAAGACGCACCTTATGGCGGATGAGCTGCAGCTATAAGGTGCCCTTCTGCTTCTCTTCCATAGATGTCTGTGATACCCTTTTTCTAGAAAATAAATGTTGTGGAGAGGTGTACCGTGGAATTAAAGAAAAGCAAGTATATAAAGACAGGGATGCTCCGTTTCGGCTTTCCGGCCGGAATTTTGTTTTTCATCGTCAATCAATTCATCATGCGCGGAGGCGTAGGCTTTACGGTCGCTGCCTTGTTGGATTTCCTTATTACCGTCGTCCTATTTACGCTGGTAGGCGGCTTTTTCGGTTACGGGATATGGAAGGGAAAGAGGGATCAGCAGGAGACGGAGTAGAAGAAAAGCATGGGTTCCATGCTTTTTTTGTTTCCAATACCCACTGTTTCTATTATTTTTGAAACGTTTATGAAAACTCTCCCGTAAATGCATAACAGAAAATGATGAAGAGGTGGGGCTATGGAACAGCGGTTGGAAGGATTGGCAGAACAGGTGAAGGAACAATTCGGTTTACGCGATTATACGCTCGCGCGGGAACACATTCATCGGAGGGTAGGTCCGAATCGGGAGACACAGTTTATCTACAGCATGGAATGGTTTCCGAGCGATTCGGATCAGGACGATGAAGATCTCAATCCGGAAGGGACGGCGAGCATCGAAGTCGATGTCCATACAGGGCAGCTGCAGCATGTGATTTTTGTAGGCGGGGTGACCCATGCGGAGTCGATTGTTCTGGATGATGAAGCAAAAGTCCGACGCTGGATCGAAACAGAGACCGGGGTAAACGTGGCCGAGCAGACGGAACAGGCAAGCGGGGAGATAAGAACGTATCAGTACCATAGTATGATCGACGGGATACGTACGACTCCGGCTGGGACGATCGAGATCCGTCTTGATGAAGCAGGGAGGCTCGTGTTCTTCACCATACACGGACGGTTCCCGCAAAAGGAAGAGGCGGACGTGGAGTCCTTCGCCCTCACGACGGAAAAGGTGAAAGAGATTGTCATGGAGCAGCTGCAGCTGTTGGAATTCCCGGTGATGGAAAAGGAATGTTTCGTCTCTGCGTTTGCACTCGAAGAAATCTATATGACCAATGACGGCAGGGAAACGCTTCCTTTTCAGCTCTTTTGGTCGGAGCAGAGGGTGGAACGGGACGAGATTTTGACTTACTCTTCTCCTCTTCGGGGGACGGTGGAAACGCAGGAAATCGATCTATCCGAAGAAGTGAGCCTGGAGCAGTTGAAAAAACAGGAGCCCCACCCGGACCTTGAGCCGCTGGAACCGGGTACGGTTGATCGGGTCGATAAGGCGATTGTGCGCTTCCTGCGGATGAATCATCCGGAAGACAGTGGGAAATGGCGCTGGAAGAACGTCTGTCGGGACCATGGTTATGTCGTCGCAGAGCTGGAGGAAGTGGAAAAGACGAGGGCCGTTTTCCAAAGGAAGCTGAAGCTGTTCTTAAGCAAGGATGGTGGAGAGGTTCTTACCCATATCGACACGGGCGCATTTCTGGAGATGTTCGATGCGTTCGAAGCGGCCGACACGGCGCAGTACACAAAAACAGAGGCGTATGAGCTCCTGAAAGATAAGCTGAAGCTCCGTCCGACGTATGTGCTGGACAGGACGACCGGCAGATACTGCCTTTGCGGACTGCTTGACTGTGATGATGCTGTATTGAGTCACTCGGGGGAAATCGTGCCGCTCGCGGATTTATAAAGCAACCTTCTTACAGAAAGAAAAAAACACCCCTACCGGATTTGGATGGGGTGTTTCTTTTATTCAATACACTAACCCAACGGCAGAGAATACGAATAACAAACAAAGGACGAGAATCGGCAGGTTGTATTCTTTTCTGATGATGGTAAGCAGGGCGAATATACCAAGGGAAATCGTCGACAGGGCACTCGCTGCGTAACTTGCAGGGACTGCGACGGAAAACCAATCCATTAAAATGGTTGCATAGACGAGCAGAACACCAATGACGAAGGAATATTTTTTCATAAGCAGGGTGGTACGGTCGACTGCTTTTGCCGGTTTAATAGTCACATTCCCCAGGAGATCGCGATTACTGATTTTCGTATATTCTTCATTCAGTCTCGGGTAAATCGGCTGCATATAAGGTGCTTTATTCTGAATCGAATCGAATCCCCAGGCGAGGCGTGTATCTCCAATCATATAGGTGGAGCTGTCTGTCGGCGGATCGACGGATGAGTAAGAGGGGGTAAGCTCCCGTTCCGGGTCGATGGAAAATACGACACGGTTTCCTTCTATACCTTTTTCGTATTTCTTTTTATTAGAGAAGACTCCGTACTTGATGGTCGCTCCGATATTGCGAAGTGGATGCCGGAAAAAGGTCCACATGGCGATGCTTACGTCCATGGGTGTCCATCCCTTCCCTTCAAGGAAAACCTCATTCCAGGCGTGCGGTTCATTCTTCCCCATCCAAGCCCCGACGAGCACTCTTGCCGGGATGCCCAGGGAACGGCAGTAGGAAGCGAGAAGCGCAGAAAGCTCTCCGCAGTCTCCTTTTTTTGAAGCTTTACAGTAGGGAACCCCCCGTTTGTTGAATTTCGTTGAGTATTTATAATGGTCACGGATGTGTCGGAAAAGAAGGCGTACTTTCGCATGATCGTCGACGGCATCACGGACGATTTGTTGTGCTTCTTGAAGCGTCTCCTCATCAACCGGTATGAGGGAGGAGCTTCTGAGGAAGAAGGCTTTTTCTTCTGCGCTTTTTCCTACCGGGTCCCAATAACCTGCCTCCGCCTTCATGGAAAGCTGTGCATTTCCATCCAAGTGGAAGAAATAGAGATCCCCTAAGAAAGGATGGCTGGTACGGCGCGTGGGAGAAGCGCCGGGGAACGTGACATTCCGGCAATCGTCCGTCACAGAAAGCCAAACGTCGATTCCTTTGCTGCTTCTATTCTCGTATAAGAATTCGAATGTTTTTCGTTTCATGAAGCATTGCTCCCTTTTACGGATATTTTCTCAGGCAGCTTCTCCCGGAACCGCTTCATCCATGTCCAAGCCCGTTGATATTCCTTGTTGTTCAACAGCAGGAAGTCCAGTCCTATCATGATGGCTGAGAAAGTGATCAGTCCCATGACGATGGCAATTCCGATATGGAACGCTATGATTCCTGCGATGATGGTATACTTCGCATATTTGTTGAACAGGGCGAGTGGAAATGCCAATTTGATCAGGATGGAAGCATAGGTGAAGAATACGATGAAATACGTATTGCTTGTGAGAACGCCTTCCCAAAATTCGGAAGAGTATTGTTCTACCTGCAGAATATAGTAGAGCGCGGTTCCACTGTTCCACCGTTCGCCCATGATCTGATAGATTCCCGAAGTGAAATACATGATAGACAATTGGATGACGACGAAAGCAAGCCCGAAATTATGGATGATGGCAAACGTATCTTTCCATCGATCCAGGAACTTCGGCCGTCTAAGGAACGTAACGGAGAAGTACGCCGTAACATTCATAAACAGCATATAGAAAAGACACAAGTACAGGATGTTATCGCCGCCGTCGCTGATGAACGCATTTCGGTTAATGAGTGAAAAGGTGAACAGGAAGTTCATGATTTGTGTGAATTTGCCACCGGTCCCGATCATGAACAAGAAAGAGAAAATCAAACCTGCATGAAACATGACCTCGAAATAGGCGGCACTGTCAGACAGGCCGTAAACCGAAAAAGGGAGCCGGTAGATCGTATTGTAAATATCGTTCGAAATGACGCCGCTGTCCGCCCAGTAGAAGTGTCTTAATGGATAGTTGATGACATAGTTGTAAACCAGGATCGCACCGAGGACGATCCTTGTCACACTCGCTCCGATTAAATGTTTAGGGGAGGTGAACCAGTCGATTATTCTATTCAGCATGTAGAGGGCTCCCTTCAGACGTCGTATGAATCCACATAGAAATAATCTCTCCATTCAAAATCGATGTACTGTGCTTCCCGTTTATAATCAGGATTGTTTCGCTCGGAATAAGGAACAGGAGAGACCTCCATGATCCGGACATTCACTTCCTTCACTTCCCCGGCATCCGTCAACAGCGGAATGGAGGAGTTGGCAAAACGGTACAGGGCGTCGATCTGTTCGCTGCGCTGTTGTTCAATGACCTCTTCATTTACGACATCGGTCGCTTCTTCTTCCCCGGTTTTCTTCCTGTAGGCCATGACGAGGTCATTAGGTCGGTAAATGCTGAAGAAAATCCCGGAAGGTACCCTCGCTGCGCGGTTAATGGCACTGAACCGGTTCTGTTGATTGGAATCGAGAATCGGGGTGGATATGTCGTTCCAATCCGATTCTTCTCCACTATCCGTCCGGTATTTGACGAGGATCTTATGATTCTTCGATATAGGCTCCGGGGCAAATAAGTTCCAGTTTTGATAGAACAGCGGATCTTTATACTGGTTGATGGCTTCCCTGTGGGTGACGGAAACAGGGTTGTTCGGCCCGACGGAAAGACCGAGCATCGTAAAGTGGAAAACTAGAAAAATCGTTCCGGCTAGGATAAGTACGAGGTGCCCTGGCTTGTTCATGACGGCCTCCTTTATGTTATGGTAATGATTGACAAAGGTAACGAGAGAGGATGACGACATTGAAAAAGTTCTCCTATGCCGCTTTGATTGCTGCGTCCGTTTTAAATATGCTGATTGCAGGCGCTACGTTAGCCGGATTGTTCTTAGTGGACACTCGTAACGGATTGAACGGGACAGAGTATTGGCTGGTCGGTAACCAGGCGTTTTTAGTAGCTACGCTGCTTGTGTTCATCGGGACGCTTGTACTCTTTTATCTTTTAGCGAAAGGACGGCCTGAAAAAAGAATTGCACCCTGGTTCATCGCCGCCGGACTTTTACTGATCCTCACATCATTGGGATCCAGCTGGGTGACAAGTGCGCTTTTCTTTTTCGGCGGGTGGACAATTGGATCATCCGGGGAATGATGCGGGCTTTCTATGTATCTTTATGTTCCGCTTTCTCCGACCTTTTAAACCCAAGAATACTATAATTTGACATATAGACGGATGCATGAGAAGCTGGTAATTGTAAAAATACACCAAGGAGGAATTGCATGAAGTATAAGAAATTCGGAGCTATTGCACTAGCTGGGACTGTTGTATTAGGATCATTGGGAATGTCATCGTCTTTAGCCGCTTCGAATGAAGTAAGTCCGGAAGAGCAGAAGAAAGTCACAGGAGAAAATGCGGAAACCGTAGAGCCTGAAGCAGTACCAGCCATCGTCGGAACGGCGTTTCTGACAGGGGCAGCGGGTGCAGCGGGTGCGAAGGTCGGGGATGCTGTCGCTGACTTCGCTGTAGACAAGCTCAACGGCCACGAAAATGTTGACCCTGCTATTAAGGAAGATGCAAACCTTGATGTCATTTTTGACTGAAATACGAGCGATTAAGTAGAGATGATAATAGATAGAAAGATAGCCTGGCCCTGTTGGGTCAGGCTTTTTTTATGTATCGGGTGTCGTAGACAAGAGGACGGAAGCAGTCCTTATTCGCGTCTGTGCCTGGAGGCATATCTATTCCAAAGGTGGTAGCTGATCCAGAAAGCAAGAACGATGAGGAAGGAGTATTCTCGGTAATCCTCCGGGAGTGTAAGGTAGGTGAGGACGGCGGCAAGGAGGAAGGGCGGCAGTAAAATCCAATATCGTTCTCGGTTTGTCCGTTTCTTCATAAAAGTCCTCCCGACTTTTGTATCTTTCCTTTATGGAAGCGTATCATATCGACGGAAATTTTGGAAGGAGATGCCATCTATAAGCCTTTCCGGCCTCTGCGGCTTCAAAAATATGTTATGATTTAAATGGATTCCAGTTGGTTAAACACTAAGTAATCCTGTAAGTAAGGGATTAGATAGATAGGGATAGATTCAGAAAGGGGATACATAGTCTTGAACGCGAAATATTTGGATTTACTTGCTCAGAAATACGATTGTGAAGAGAAAGTAGTGACAGAGATCATCAACTTGAAAGCGATCCTCAATCTGCCGAAAGGGACCGAGCACTTCGTCAGCGATCTGCACGGGGAATACCAGTCCTTCCAGCACGTGCTTCGGAACGGCTCCGGACGTGTGCGGGAGAAGATCATGGACTTGTTTGCCGACGATCTTACAGAAGAAGAGATCAACGAGTTCGCTGCCCTGGTCTACTATCCGGAAGAAAAAATCAAGATCATCAAGAACGGCTTTGGTAACAAGGAAGAGCTCAATCAATGGTATGCGCTCATCATCGACCGGATGCTGAAACTGATTTCCTATGCCTCTTCCAAATACACACGGAAGAAACTCCGCAAAGCCCTTCCGCAGCAGTTCGACTACATCGTCGAAGAACTGCTGTACAAAACGGAAGACTACTACAATAAAGAAGATTACTATAATAAAATCGTCCAGCAGGTCATTTCGCTCGGTCAGGCGGACAAGTTGATCATCGGGCTTGCCTATACGACTCAGCAGCTCGTCGTGGACCACCTGCACGTCGTTGGGGACATTTACGATCGTGGGCCGGAACCGGATAAAATCATGGAGACGCTCATCAACTACCACTCGGTCGATATCCAGTGGGGAAACCATGACGTCTTATGGATCGGTGCCTTCGCCGGTTCCAAAGTCTGCCTTGCCAACATCATCCGTATCTGTGCTCGCTATAACAACCTCGATATCATCGAAGACGTTTACGGAATCAACCTGCGGCCGCTGCAGAACCTGGCGGATAAATACTATGACGAAAATGCTGCGTTCCGTCCGAAAGTGCAGACCGATTCCAAGCTTTCGGATGATGAGATCGCACAAATCACGAAGATCCACCAGGCGATCGCCATGATCCAGTTCAAGCTGGAGAGTCCGATCATCAAGCGCCGTCCATATTTCAACATGTCGAACAGGCTTCTTCTTGAACAGATGGATCTGGAGAACAAAGAGCTGACCGTCAACGGCCAAGCCTATCCACTGGAGAATACTTGTTTTTCAACGGTCGACCCTGAAGATCCTGCCCGCCTCCTTGAAGAGGAGCAGGAAGTGATCGACAAGCTGTTGTTCTCCGTCCAGCATTCGGAGAAATTGGCCCGACACATGAAATTCCTCATGAAGAAGGGGAACCTGTATTTGAAATATAACGGAAACCTTCTGATTCACGGATGCATTCCGCTGGATGAAGACGGCAACCTGGAGAAAATGACGATAGAAGATCAGACGTACGGCGGCCGCGAGCTTCTCGATAAATTCGAGTATTACCTGCGTCATTCCTTCGCACATCCGGAGGAAACCGACGATCTCGCAACAGACATGGTCTGGTATCTATGGACAGGCGAATATTCGTCGCTCTTCGGGAAGCGGGCGATGACGACGTTTGAGCGGTATTTCATTAAAGATAAAGCGACACATAAAGAAGTGAAGAACCCGTACTATACGCTTCGTGAATACGAAGAGACCTGCCATACGATCCTTGAGGAGTTCGATTTGGATCCGGAGCACGGTCATATTATCAACGGCCATACGCCGATCAAGGAAATCGAAGGCGAGGATCCGATCAAAGCGAACGGCAGAATGGTCGTCATCGACGGCGGCTTCTCGAAAGCCTACCAGTCCACGACCGGAATTGCCGGGTATACGCTGTTGTACAATTCCTACGGCATGCAGCTCGTCGCCCACAAGCACTTCAATTCAAAAGAAGAAGTGCTGAGCAACGGGACGGACGTGCTTTCCGTCAAGCGACTCGTCGACAAGGAGCTCGAACGGAAGAAGGTACTCGAGACCAATGTCGGGGAAGAGCTGCTTCAGGAGCTTCATATTTTGAACCGTCTCATGCAGGAACGTTATATGAATTAAACAGACCCTCCGGCGAATACTTGCCGGAGGCTTTTTTTGTGTTTGGAAAAGTTGCGGAAATATCCATTGACTATCGAGGAGAATTCTTATATAAAGAAGACGATTGTAAAAAAACATGACGCCTGGGTAAGGGTTTTTATACATAACGCAGTCAGGTGGAAAGCGGGGAGTACATTATCCAGTTACAGCGAATCGTAGAAAGCAAAACGTTCACAAACTTCATTCTGGCGGTCATCCTTTTCAATGCCGTCCTGCTCGGTCTTGCGACAGACGAGCGGATTTACGCATCCTATGAGAATATCTTCATTCTTCTCGATATCGTCATCCTGGCGATCTTCACCATCGAAATCCTGATGAAAATAGTGGTCTACCGTCTGCGTTTCTTCCGAGATGGGTGGAATATCTTCGACTTTGTCATCGTATTCGGCACGCTTGTTCTATACAACAGCCACTTCATCGCTGTCCTGCGGATTCTCCGGGTTCTCCGGGTACTGCGGACGATTTCTGTCGTCCCATCGTTACGCAGGCTGACGACCGCACTGTTCATGGCCATTCCGGCGATCGGATCGGTGACGCTCTTAATGGGCATCATCTTTTACGTCTATGCCATCATCGGAACGAGCTTCTTCGGCGAACTTGCACCGGAATATTTCGGAGATGTCGGGTTAAGTACGCTGACGCTTTTCCAAGTGTTCACACTGGAGAGCTGGGCAAGCGGCGTCTTCCGGCCGATCTTTGCAGAAGTAACATGGTCCTGGCTGTATTTTGTTTCGTTCATTATCATTTCCGCTTTCATCATCCTCAACCTTATCGTCGGGGAAATCGTCAATAATGCCCAGCAGCTGTCTGAGCATGCCGAAGAGGAAAGCAGGGATATGGAACGGATCAAGCAGGATCTGCAGGAATTGAAGCAGATGATGAGAGAAAATGGAAAACATTGAAAGGCTGAGGGATTTCCCCCTCGGCTTTTTTGTATGCCGCACGTAACAGGAGTTCTTGTGTAAGGGTGTAGAAGAGATTCAGGAAATTTATTGAAACGAGAGGCTGTTTTTGTCGTATAGTTGAGTAGAAGGTTCAGAGGAGAAAGGGGTGGCTTACGCTGAGGCACTTGAAAGCATTTTTCGGCATCGATTTGATCGTCATTTTGTGGGCGGCTGTGATGGCATACGTCCGTTGGGATATCCCGCTGTATCTGTGTGCGGGGATCGCTCTGCTCGCGCTTTTGCTTACCTATACATGTGCGAAACAGTTGGATAAGAGATCAGCTGACGTGGATGGGATAGAATCATGAAGGAGGATTTCTAATGCTGTTATCTCCAATGAGGAACGAAGAGTTTCACCAATACCGAGAGCTGTCTGTACGGGAATATGCAGAGGAAAAGGTGCGTGCGGGGAATTGGAAGGAAGAAGAAGCGCTGGAGAAGTCGGAGGAGCAATTCCGTCAGCTGCTTCCGGACGGCGTGAATACGGTGGATCATTACCTGTTCACCATGCAGGAGGACGGGGAAGCGGTCGGAGTGATCTGGCTTTACAGGCAGACCCCTGAGAAAGGGTTCATCTACGACATTAAAGTGGACGAGAGTAAACGCGGGTTCGGTCACGGAAAGCGGGCGATGCGTGCGTTGGAAACAGAAGCAGAGAAGCTCGGGCTGTCAACGATCGGGTTGCACGTGTTCGGACACAACAAAATCGCCCGGCGCTTATATGAGAAGTTAGGCTACATAGAAACGAATATTTCCATGGAGAAGAAGCTGCCACGAGACTCCTAGAGAAAGGAGAGGGAGTTCGAATGGAAAACCGGAAAGCCGTTCATCGAATGGTTTTCGATTATGGAAGCGGTCGTACGGATCGTTGGCGTTTGCTACATGTTTTTGATATTCACTCGACCGGAAATGCCGGGAGAAGGTTTTGTGCTGGCAGCCATCCTGCTGCTTTTAACGGGTGTCCGGGTGTTTAGGGCTATGGCAGAAGGGCGGAGGAAGTCGGCTGCGGCTGGATCAGGGTTTGTACTTTTCGTTGCACTGGTCCTTGTCGTCGCTGTTTATTTGTAGGGAAGGAAGTGGAGTACATAATGGGAAGATATGTCCTGCAGGCGTTGAATTACGGGAAGGTGGAAACGTTGACCTATGGCGGAAAAACGTTTGAATCCGCCATCAGGAAAACGGCATCGGAAGCTCCGGTCTACCTGACAAAGGTCGGTTTGGCCGGGGATGAACAGGCGTATAAAGATCATGGTGGAGAAGACAAAGCGCTCTGCCTTTATCCTTATGATTACTATCCTTATTGGAAGGATATCGTCAAGGATCCTCCAGAGACAGCGCTGTTCGGAGAAAACTTGACTTGTGTCGGATTGACCGAAGAGAAGGGACATGTCGGAGACGTCTATGCATTCGGGGAAGCGGTCATCCAAATATCCGAACCGAGAAATCCTTGTTATAAGCTGGCGGCAAAGTATGCGGTGCCTGATATGGTGCTCCGCATGAGGGATACCGGTTTTACAGGCTTTCTCTTCCGTGTGCTGAAAGAGGGGTATGTTTCCAGTCAGGACGTCTTACTTTTGATGGAAAAAGGGGACGTTTCGATTGCGGAAGTGAACGAAGTGAAATTTCACGACCGTTATAATAAAGAGAAGCTGAAGAGAGTCCTCGCATCCGAAGCGTTGGCGGAGAGTACGAAAGCCCCGCTCCGTAAGCAGTTAACGAAGGCGGAAAGCATGGCCTGATGGAGAGAAAGGGTTGTGGAGAGAGATTTTTTATGAAGGTGGAAAATCGGAATTCGGACCTGCACGAACCATTGGCTGCGATAGAAGAAGTGCATTTTAGCGGCTGTAGTATTTCCCGAGAAATGATTGGAATTCTCCCCGCTGAGAATAAAGAAGAGAGCTGTTTGCGAACAGCTCTCTTCTTTGTTCTTACATATACCAGACTTCATTATTTGTCGATGATATGGCGACGGCGCCTGCTTTGATCGCTTCTACGACATCTTCTTTCTCGCATACAAGGCCACTGGCGATAATGGGGATATGTACTTTGTCTTTAACCCAGCCGATTGCTTTAGGCATCATGCCGGGGAGGATTTCTATGAAGTGGGGGGAGGAGTTTGCAATCTGCTTATCGATGCTTTTAAAGGAAATGGAATCGACAAGAAAGAATCGGTGAACCGTATAAAAACCGTAATTTTTGGCGGCGCGGACCATTTGTGCTTTCGTTGATATGATCCCGTCTGCCTGGGTGTTTTCTTTTAGGAACTGCAGGGAAACTTCTTTATTCGATGTACCTTCCAGCAGGTCGATGTGCACGAAAGCAAGCTTCCCGTGGGTTTTCACTTTCTCTACAATCTCACCTACATTGATGATGTCACTATTCAGGATGAATATAATTGTACAATCCGTCTGGATCGCTTCTTCTAATCCTTTGTCATCTTTTACAGCTGCGATGACTGGATTTTCTTCCAGCGCTTCTTCGACATGATCTCTCATAATAGTCTCCTTATCCACATATTTCTCTTTTTATTATATACAAATACTAGTTTAAGTAAAAGGGGAGGGCTCCTTGGGAAAGGAATCATGTCCGAATTTGACAGTCTGTGTAACTATGCCTATACTTATAGACAGTTAGAGTTACTAGAGCCGAGAGAAAAGTAACTTCCTCCTTGGGGGAAGTATGCTTTTCTCTCTTTTTTTTGCTCGAAAACTGCTCAGGAAGGAGTGGAAGATATGGACATGACCGATTTTTCGATGGATTTCTTTTCCTTGAAGGGAAAGACAGCCATCGTAACCGGTGGAAATACAGGCTTGGGTCGTGCATTTTCTCTTGCCCTGGCGAAAGCAGGGGCGGACCTTTTTATTCCGAGTCTTACAGAAGACGATGGAACGACGAGGCAACTTATTGAACAGACCGGAGCCAAGATGGAGTTCATGGAAGTGAACTTGACGGAAGACGGTGCCGCTAAAAGGATCGTCGACCGCTGTCTGGAAACGATGGGCGCGCTTGATATCGTCGTCAACAGTGCCGGGATGAATACCGTAGCAGAATTTAACGAGTTCGGACGGGACAAATGGGATCCGTTGATGCAGGTGAATTTAACGGCAGCGTTCGAAATGAGTCACGAGGCTGCGAAAGTGATGATTCCGAAGCGTCAAGGGAAGATCATCAACATCTGTTCGGTGTTTTCCTACCACGGAGGACAGGGTTCTCCTGCCTACACGGCGAGTAAGCACGGTATTGCCGGACTTACTAAGGCGTATTGCGATGAACTGGCTCAGTACAATATCCAAGTGAACGGGATCGCTCCCGGTTACTATGCCACAGATATAACGGAAAACACACGCAATGACCCGGCAGCCAACCAGAAAGTGTTGGATCACACACCTGCCAGCCGCTGGGGCGAACCGGCTGATTTGATGGGAGCGACCGTCTTTCTGGCAAGCCGGGCTGCCGACTACGTCAATGGACACATCATGGCAGTGGACGGAGGATACCTTGTCCGCTGATTAGGGAGAAAGGAGCTGGGGGCGAAATGACGGAACGCTACATAATTGGAGTCGACGGAGGATCACAGAGTACGAAGGTGGTGATCTACGACTTGAAAGGAAACCCGGTCAGCCGGGGAGTACAGCCGCTTAAGCCGGTGGATACTCCCGAACCCGGGCAGGTGGAGCATCCGGGAGATGATCTTTGGGACTCCCTTGCTGCTGCATCGAAAAAGGCGATGGATCAGTTCTCCGGTGACAGGGAAGCTATCGTCGGAGTCGGATTGTGCACGATCCGCTTCGTCCGCTGTCTGTTGAAAGCAGACGGATGCCTTGCTTCCCCAGCCCAAAGCTGGATGGATGAGAGGGTCTCCAAACCATATGAACAGGAAGATTCGGAAGTTTCCTACGTCACGACATCCTCTGGTTATCTCACGCATCGGCTGACTGGAGAGAAAAAGGATTCTGCAGGGAATTACCAGGGCCAGTGGCCGATAGATACGGATACGTGGGGGTGGAGTGAAGAGGATTCCTTGTATGAGCAATACAACCTGTCGAAAGACATGCTCTTTGACCTCTACCCTCCTGGAACCATCCTCGGCCATATCACGGAGGAGGCGTCTTTGGCTACCGGCATTCCGAAGGGGCTTCCGGTTGTTGCAACCGCCAATGATAAAGCGGTGGAAGCGCTTGGTGCGGGCATCCGCACACAAGAGACGGCACTGATTTCCCTGGGAACGTACATAGCGGGGATGGTGCACGGCGGTAGGCAGAATGTGAAGGAAGCAGAGAATTACTGGACGAACTTTTCTGCTGTACCGCAGGAGTATCTCTACGAAAGCGGAGGAATCCGGCGGGGAATGTGGACCGTCAGCTGGTTCAAAGAGCTGCTTGGTGAAGACCTCGTGAAAAAAGCGGAAGCGTCGGGGGTTTCACCGGAGGATTACTTAAACGCGGAAGCGGATTCCCGTGTCCCGCCGGGAAGTGACGGACTCCTTACCGTTCTCGACTGGCTGGCTCCTGCGGGGCAGCCGTATAAGAAAGGCATGATGATCGGCTTCGACGTCCGTCATACAGGTGCCCATATGTACCGGTCGATTCTTGAAGGGATCGCCCTTACGATGAAAGCCCACATGGATGCTATGTACGCGGAGATGGGAGAACGGCTGGAACGTATCATCCTTACGGGCGGGGGCTCCAACGGGGACTTGATGATGCAGATTTTTGCCGACGTGTTCGGTGTACCGGCAGACAGGAATGTGATCAACGGTTCCGCCAGCCTCGGGTCAGCGATTAATACATCCGTTGCGCTGGGGATCTACGAGAACTACGACCAGGCGATAACGGAGATGGTGAAGGTCAAAGACAGCTTTTCGCCGGACATGGACACGCACGATTTTTATACGCGGTTTAATGAAGAAGTGTACCAGCAAATAACGGCACATACAGACCCGGTTTTGAAGCAGGCGCATGCCTTTTTCAACCGGTAACAAGCTGCCGTTTTCTATAAATCTATCAATTTAAGATGAGGAGTTTTAACTATGGCATTGACAAGAGAACAGATTGTAAAGGACATCCAGGCATTTATTGCAGAAGACAGGGTCATTACGGAAGAAGAAGTGTTGAAAGAAAACAGTGTGGACCGTTTCCGTAAATATGAAACGATTCACGGGATCTACACGCAGCCGCTTCCTGCTGCTGTCGTCAAAGTGAAGGATGAGCAGGAAGTATCCGATCTCCTTCGTTATATGAACGACAACGGTATTAACGCTGTACCTCGTACCGGCGGTTCTGCTACGGAAGGTGGTCTGGAGACGGCTGTGGAGAATTCCATCGTCATCGATGGATCAGGAATGGATGAGATTGTAAGCATCGATCCGTACGATATGCTGGCGACCGTCAAATGCGGCGTTCCATTAGAAGTGTTGGAGGATAAGCTTAGGGAACAAGGGTTGACGACGGGCCACTCTCCGCAGTCGAAGCCGCTCGCTCAAATGGGCGGACTGGTAGCGACGCGTAGTATCGGCCAGCTTTCCACTTTGTACGGCGGCATTGAAGACATGGTGATCGGTCTGGAAGCGGTATTTCCGAATGGCGAAGTGACAAAAATCAGAAACATCCCGCGTCGCGCGGCAGGACCTGATATTCGTCATGTCATCATCGGCAACGAAGGAGCCCTTTGCTACATTACGGAAGTGACCGTGAAGGTCTTCAAGTATCAGCCGGATAACAACCGCTACTTCGGGTACTTATTGGATGATATGAAGAAAGGATTTGAAATTCTACGGGAAGTGATGGTGCAGGGGTACCGTCCGTCTGTGGCCCGGCTGTACGATCCGGAAGATGGAGCGGATCATTTTGATTTCTCGAAAGGTAAATGTGTCCTTATCTTCATGGTGGAAGGTCCGAAGGCTTTGGCGGAAGTGACGGGAGCAGCTATTGAAGAAATCGTCAGCGAGCACGGGCCGGCGGAACAAGTGGAAAGCCGTTTGATTCAGAACTGGTTCGAGAACCTGAACTGGGACCCGGCAAAAGTGCTGGAAGAGAGAAAAGAAATCAAAGAGACGAACAATATCGGATTTACGACAGAAGTATCAGGGACATGGGGCGTCATTCATGATATTTATGAGCGGTGCATCAAACGCGTGCGGGAAGAGATTCCTCACATTACTATGCTCGGCGGTCACTCCTCGCACAGTTACATGAACGGTACGAATATGTATTTCGTTTATTATTACGACCTTGTTGACATTAAGCCGGAAGAAGAAATCACCAAATATCATTATCCGATCAACAAGATCATTGTAGAAGAAACGATCAAGGCGGGCGGTTCCATGGTCCACCACCATGGTGTCGGAAAGCACAGAACCCCATGGATCAAAGAGGAATATGGTTCTTCCTATTATATTTTGGAAACGCTCAAGCAGGCATTTGACCCGAAAGGCATCATGAATAAAGGGACAATCTTCCCGAAAGAAGATAAGTAAATGCTTCTTCTCTAAATGTAGTCGACTGCCGGACCGGAATAAGAACCGGTCCGGCGGTGTCTGCATTTTTGTAATGACGAAACGGCAGAGGGAAGTTTGCTGAAACATAGAAAACCTGTTGAAAACAAGGAGGAAAAATATGAGTAGCAAAAAAAGGGTGCGGATTCGTCCGCTGGTATTTTTGCCGGCCTTTGTATTACTCTTACTTACGATTATTTTAAACTTTGTCAGCTATGATTGGTTTTTACACGTTACGACCGTCGCCAAAAACTTCATGACGCAGGAGCTCGGCTGGGTGTACAGTCTTGCAGGCGTCGCTTGTGTTATCCTGATTATCTTCGCGTACTTCTCTCCACTTGGAAACGTGAAGATCGGGGGAGCAGAGGCGAAGCCTTTACTTAGAAAGAAAACATGGTTTGCCATCACGTTGACAACGACGATCGCTGCCGGAATTTTGTTTTGGGGAACAGCAGAGCCGATTTCTCACTTCACCTCTCCTCCACAATCGCTTGGGATTGAGCCGATGTCTGCGGAGGCGGCCATTTTTGCAATGGAAACGCTCTATCTGCACTGGACATTCATCCCGTATGCGTTCTATTCCATCCCTACCATCGTGTTTGCCTTCGCTTATTACAATATGAAGCGCTCCTTTAGTGTAGGCTCGCAAATTTCGCCGGCTCTCAGGAATTACAATCAAGATAAAATCAACACGGTCGTGGATGCGGTGATCCTTTTTGCAGTAGCCGCGGCCATTGCTTCCTCCTTCGGTACGTCCGTAATGAATATGGGCGGAGGAATCAACTCGCTGTTCGGCATTGATAATGATAAATCGCTCTGGGTCGTCATCACCATCATCGGGACCATTGCCTTCATCGTCTCTTCCAGTACGGGTCTGATGAAGGGAATCCGGGTGCTGGCTGACTTTAATATCTACTTGTACTACATCATCATAGCTGCGCTTATCATTCTCGGTCCGACCGTCTTCATGTTCAGTATGGGAACGGAAAGCTTTGGAGGGTTCCTGTCGAACTTCTTTGATAAAGCACTGTTCACCGGAGAAACAGCGAACGACGATTGGGCAAGCGGCTGGACGACCTTCTATTGGTCGAACTGGATGGCCTGGGCGCCTGTAACAGCGGTTTTCCTGGCCAGGATCGCCTACGGATATACGGTCAAAGAAGTCATAATGATGAACTTCGTCATTCCCGGCTTTTTCAGTGTCCTATGGATGACGGTGCTGGGTGGAACCGCTCTTAATTTCCAAATGACGGGGAAGGTTGATCTGGCGGAAGTGATTGCTGAACAGGGAACAGGAGCAGCCGGTTACGCTGTTTTAAGTGAGTTGCCCTTTGCAAGTGTTCTGATTATCATCTACCTGCTTGCTGTCATGATTTCATTTGTCACGGCAACAGATTCGACGACGAATGCGATGGCAAGCATCAGTTCCACCGGGATAACCGAGGGGTCCCAGGAAGCTCCTGTCTTCATCAAAGTGACGTGGGGTGTGATTGTAGGTGCTGTTGCGCTGATTTTCATTTCCACCCTTGGGTTGGACGGGATTCGGACGCTTTCTTATCTGGGGGGGTTTCCGGCTCTCTTCCTCGGTGTATTGAGCTTGATTTCGTTAATGGTCATTATGAAAAATCCGAAGAAATTTGATCGTCATTCTTCAGATAGACAATAAAGGGAAAAGCCGGCAGATTGCCGGCTTTTTTTTAATGAAAAGGCTTAGTTAAAGTTTGGTGTTGATATTTGAACAATTAGAACAAGTGTCCTTGGTTCAAGCGTCTATATCTAATGGGAAAGTCTTTTTAAATTTTTCAATAAAACCCTGTATAGGCTAGCGAAGAGTTTTGTATTAGTCATTGGTACTTCGTTCGTTATATTGGGTGCTTGGGTGATATAAGCGTTACGGTTACCTCGGATTCATATCGTACGTAAACGGGGGCAATAGCTGAAAATTGTATAGTTAATCTTCAGCTATTTCTTTTATTCAAGAACGCAGTTGTCTAGAAGACAAAATTTCGAAGTGTTTTAAAAAAGGTACTCTTTATCCATTGTGTTGAAAATGAATTGTTAAATATATACATAGACATTTAGATAAGGTGTTGAGGTTGCTAATTCACTTGGTTTAAAACTATAGAACAAAAAGCGCTCACTTTTGGCGGTTTTTTATTTGTTTTAATTTGTGAACTTAATATCTTGATCAATGTCTACTAATGAATAGGTTATAGTAGAACTATTTAATTCAATTTCCTCATCATTTACTTCATCTAGCTTATCTAAACTCAAATCATTAAAATCTTTTTCATTAATATACCCATAAACTAATTTTGTTGAGTCATCGATTTCGATATAGTCGGAAGAATATACTTCTCCTGTAGACGCCAAGTGTGCTGTTCCTTTAGAATACTCCCAATTTCCATCGTTACTTTCCTGGAAAATTGATAAGCCAACTCCCTGGTTGTTTTCGCTATCTTCTAAAATATAAAAAACTAGTTTTCCAAACTCTTCATCTTGTTCTGCAATAATTTCTTCAAAGTGTTCTTGTTTTTCTTCTATCTGTTGTTCAAGGTTATAACTTTCCCCGGAATTTGCTTCTGAACAACCTACGATTAATGTAGTCAATACAAGGAGCGAGAAAACCTTCAAATAAGATGATTTTTGTTTTACAAACAAAATATCCACCCCAAACAAATATGATTATTATACATTTTAACAAATGTTAAAGGTG
>NZ_ANPF01000063.1:0-21049 GCF_000328325.1 Halobacillus sp. BAB-2008
AAAAAGTATTGAATTTTCAGTATTTTGTAATTACTTTACACGATATGAAAAGAATTTCCATTATACATAGTGTAAAAAGTTTGTCAGGTAGAGTTGTATATTTTGTAAAAAGATGGGATTTAACTATATGGAAAGAAGGGGGGACCGAGAAGTTTGATGATAAAGATAGAGAGAAACGGAAACCCTCCCGGATTTCCGTTTTTGTATTAGAACCAGCGCTGTGTCAGCATTTTACGTTTGGTGTAGAAGTTTAAGCCGTCCTTCCCGTTTGCATGAAGATCTCCATAAAATGATTTCTTGTTCCCGGAGAATGGGAAGAAAGCCATCGGGGCAGGTACATTCACATTGACCCCAAGCATCCCGGCGTCCATGTCTTCCCGGAACTGCTGGACAGCCTTCCCGCTGGATGTATAAATAACGGCGCCATTGGCGAATTCGGATTGATTGGCCGTTTCGATTGCTTGCTCCAATGTATCTACACGGACGATGCTGAGGACAGGAGCGAAAATTTCATCTTTCCATATTTTCATATCCTTCGAGACGTGATCGAAAATAGTCGCACCGAGGAAGTAGCCCGATTCATGCTCTCTAAGCTCGACTCTGCCGTCACGGACGAGCTTCGCATTGTCAGCCTCCCCTGCTTCAATATAGCCGAGCACCCTCTCCCTGTGCGTTTCCCTGATGAGCGGACCAAGGCTCGTCTCTTCTTCCAGGCCGTTTCCGACATTCAATGCATCCGCCGCCTCTTTCAGTTTTTGGACGAGACCATCAGCGACATCTCCGACCGCAACGACGACGGAGCAAGCCATACAGCGTTCGCCTGCACTGCCGAAAGCGGCGTTGATGATTCCTTCCACGGATTTTTCCAGGTTACAGTCAGGAAGAACGATGGAATGGTTCTTCGCACCGGCAAGAGCCTGAACACGCTTACCGTGATCGGCGGCTGTACGGTACACATACTCAGCAACAGGCTGGGACCCGACGAAGGAAATAGCGTCGACTTCCTCATGCTCAAGCAGACCGTTGACGACGTCATGCGCACCATTAACGATATTGAGCACCCCTTTCGGAAGTCCTGCTTCATGGATGAGCTCGACGAGCATTTTCGCAAGGATCGGCGTCCGCTCCGACGGTTTCAATACAAACGTATTTCCACATACAAGAGCAAGGGGGAACATCCATAACGGTACCATCATCGGGAAGTTGAACGGTGTGATCCCGCCGACGACCCCGACCGGGTAGCGGTACATCCCCGAGTCAATGCCCTCTGCGATGTCCGGCAGCACATCCCCCATCATCAGGCTCGGTGCACCGGCCGCAAATTCGACACATTCGATGCCGCGCTGCACTTCCCCGGTTGCATCTTTCAACGTTTTCCCATTCTCCTGAGTCAGAGCCTTCGCCAATTCCTCGCGATTTTCAATAAGGAGCTGTTGGTATTTGAACATAATGCGGGCCCTTTTTGGCACAGGAACCTTCTTCCAGCTTTGGAAGGCCTTCCGTGCTGATTGGACGGCTTTGTCTACGTCCTCCTTGGAAGAAATCGGAACCTGAGCGATGATTTCTCCTGTAGCCGGGTTAGGGACTTCTTCCACTTTTCCATTTTCCGCTGCTACCCACTCGCCGTCGATAAAGTTCTGGATGGTCACTTGATTTGATTTCGAGAAAGTCGTTTCCATTCGATCACCTCTATGGATAGATTCTGATGCTCTTCTCTTATTATAAATTCTGAAAATTTTAACATCAATGGACGAAGTGTCAAATGGATACCGATGGAAATTAACAGTGTGACGAATTCCCACGAAATTCTCTACGCTTTCGGGATATCAGGGAATCCACTGGATATTCTAATAAAAAATGGATGGAGGAGGATTATCGATGACGAATCAGAAGAAAGCAATCCAGCCGGAACAGCACCAGGAACGCCAGCCGGGGCTGGAAAGTGAGATGAAGCCGTTACCTGTTTATGTGGACAAAAAGTACAAAGGGAGCGGTAAATTATCAGGAAAAACAGCCCTGATCACAGGAGGGGACAGCGGTATCGGGAGGTCTGTCAGTCTGTACTTCGCTAAAGAAGGTGCAGATATTGCCATCCTTTATCTGGATGAGCATGAGGATGCCGCGTTTACGAAGCAGCTTATTGAAGCAGAAGGACGAAAATGTGTCTGCATCAACGGGGATGTCGGCAGAGCAGATTTCTGTGAATCGGCGGTGGAACAGGCGAAGAAGGCGCTCGGACGCATCGATGTCCTTGTAAACAATGCGGCCATGCAGTTTCCCCAAGGTGACCTGACTGCCATAACCAACGAACAGATGGAAAAAACGTTCCGGGTCAACTTCTTTTCTTACTTTTATATGGCGAAGGCGGTCCTTCCTCACATGAAGAAAGGAAGCAGCATCATCAACACTTCTTCCGTGACAGCATATCAAGGAAATGAACAACTGATCGACTATTCCGCAACAAAAGGAGCCATCACCACCTTCACCCGTTCCCTGGCCAAGTCCCTTGTTGGTAAAGGAATCCGCGTCAACGGGATCGCACCCGGTCCGATATGGACCCCGCTCATTCCTGCCAGCTTTGATAAGAAGCAAACGGCTGAATTCGGGTCGGATAATCCAATGGGACGCCCGGGACAGCCGTATGAACTTGCGCCGGGTTATGTATATTTAGCAAGCGAAGATTCCAGTTACGTCACCGGTCAGATGCTCCACATCAACGGCGGTGTCCCTGTGAACGGATAAGGAGGCTTACCGGAAGCCCGGCAGGAAGCGCCATGTCTAGATAGGAACGCTAAAAGAGCTTCTTCAGGCTGTTGGTAAACCCTAAGCTATGGACGGTAGAGATAAAAAACTTCCGTCCATTAAACGTGCGAACCAACCCCTGTAGATAAAAGAAATAAAACAAAAAATAGACTTTTATAATTAAGGATGGAGGGGAATAGAGCAGACTCCTGTGGGAACTGCGGCACAGGTTAGACCCCGGAGCCCGCTCGCTCCCTATGAAAGTACTTGTTCAAGAAGCTGATAGAAAGCTTTCAATCAGCTTCTTTTTTATTCCATTCCATCCGCTCCGTGTTATAATAGACAAAATCTATTACATAATTGTTAGATTAAGGATGGTGTCGGCCATGGTTAATAGTTATTGTCACTGTTTCAGCAATGAAGAAGCGATTGCCAGAGGTGCAGCGGAAAATCGCTCCTACCTCGCCTGCGCATTCGTAAAGGGCCAATTCGGTGCCGTCGAGTTCAGCTTTCGAACAGGGTACATTGACAATCGAAAAGAGCCGGAATACACAACTTTCTACAAGGTATCAGAGGACTTGGAAGACGACGGGGAAACACCTAAGAAAATACATATATACAGCAAGTCCCCCTTAACGAAGGATGAACAGAAACCAGTCGAAAAACCATTTCTCCGCGACTCTGAACTTTATTATTCTTACAAGATCGACCTTAAGCTTGAGAAACTGCGGTGTATGCATCATCATCCGGATGACTATTACAGACTCCTTAGATCACACGAATTGTTCGAAGAAATGAAAACGATCTATGCTCACATTTTCAAATGCTCCCCTTCGGATATAGAAGGAGATAATTTCAACGTGTTGATCGATTAAAAAAGAAGGGATTGGGAACATCATCGATCACCTCAAACGCTGATTGATGCGGTCCAATCCCTCCACTTTCGCTCTTTCTGTATTCAATTCCCTGCGAAGCAAAACGTTCTCTGCCGTCATTCCTGCCAAAATCGAAACTCCGATCAGACTTCGGAGTACGTCCGGTTCAGGTATAAGATAAGTCACAGCAAATACCGCGGCAGCGGCACCGATCAGGAAGTCTGCCAGAAAACCTAAATAGATTCCTCTCGGCCGAGCCCTCTTCTTTGGGTACACCAAAACCTTTCCATTTCTCATCAAATGAGCAATAACACCGGTAAGCCCTCCTACCAGACCTGCTATGACGAGTGTGTGCATTCATCGTCCCCCCCTGGACTTAAAAAAGCGGTGACAGACAGATAATAGAAACATATTTCCATATGCACTAATCATCCGCCGATCACCGCCTCTATCAACACTTCCACACAACGAAAGGCAAGCTATAGCATTATAATGAACATGATATGTCTAGTATACATGTCTTTTTTCAGAAAATAAACAATATTTTGGATATTTTTGCATTTCTTACTATTTTATGGGATAGAAAGCCGTTTGGATATATAAGCATGGAGCTCTTCCTCGTAATAAAGAACTTCTTCTTTCGTCGATGCTTCGACCATTTTTGTTCGGAGACGGAGGAACTCTTCCTTCTCTTCCAACTGCAGTACAGTGGCCTGCGTGTGTACAGCATCCAAAAGCGACTGGATTTCCCGGTAATAAGCACGTACCTCTTCCATCGAATCAGCTTCCTTTAAACGTTCCACCAATCTGTCATACGTCTGTTTTTGCAATTCATTCATTTGAAAAATAAAGGACACCTCCACCTTATCCTTTTTTTGAACATTGACCCCTATACCATCTCTCTTTTTATAAAACGACTTGTTTACAGAATAACCAAAAAAAGCGGAGATAACTAGTTCAAAAATCCCCTATTAAATGTTAATATCCTTTAACTGCTTATTTACCAAGGGTTCAATCCAAGAAAAAAATTGAAGATATTTCACACGCTTTTAGAGTAACCATCCTTAAATAAGGGAAAACATAAAATTGTATACTACATAATGAAAGCGGGGATGCTGCATGCAAAAAACGCCGAATTCCACCAGGATGCGCGTCAACGTACGGGACAGTTTCTGGTTTCTGCCGATGATCTACGGCATATTTTCCATTATCTCCGTTATCCTTATGACAATTGCGGACTTTTATCTGCTTCCGATCATTCAAGACTTCGTACCGAATATCGTCTTGACGAATCAGGATATAGCGAGTTCTCTGTACAGTGCGCTCATCACAGCTATTTTAACGATGACGACGATCAGCTTTTCCACCATCATGGTCGTACTCACCACCTACACGACACAATTTTCACCGCGGACGCTGCAGGACTTCATGAAAAACCGCTTCACCCAGCATGTCCTCGGTGTCTATTCATTCGGATTCATTTTCGCATTGCTGAACTTATTACTTTTGACCGAAGATAAGAAAAAATTGATGGCAAGTCCTTTCTTCACGGTCGTCGTGTCCATCTTCTGTCTTGCCTTTTTTATTTTGTTCATCCATCACTCCTCCCGCTTCGTGCAGGTGAACAACCTGATCAGCGAAATCAGGGACAGGACGTCCGGATTGATCAGGAAAACATACCAGGACAAATCCTATAAGCAAAGCGGGGAATGGTCGGAAGATGCACTGCATTCCATCCGCGCAGGAGAACCATTCTTTATAAATTCCAAAGTGACAGGGTACATTCAATATATTCAGATCGGCCCTTTGATCAAATGGGCGAAGAGAGAAGATTCCGTAATAGAAGCAACTTTCCAAATCGGGGATTACATCCAGGAAGGCATGCCTCTCTTTAAATTATGGTCCAGGCATGAAGTCGACAATGATCAGAAGTGCACCGAATATCTGTTGATCGGCAACGAACGTGTCGACAGTCAGGATTTGGAGTTTTCGATCGAGAAGCTGGTTGAAATATCGGTGAAGGCTATTTCTCCGAGTATCAACGACCCTCATACGGCTATCAACTGTATCAACCGGATCGGATCTCTCCTTTCCGAATTAGGCAGGGAATTTAAGCCTTACCGGTATTTCATTGACGCAGACGATGAACTCCGCCTTATCATGGAGCCGCGTCACTTCGAAGAATACTTGTACAAAAGCTTTTACCAGATCCGCATTTACGGCAGTCACGATATTTCCGTCATGAACGGAGTGCTTGAAGCCTTATATAAAGTCGCTCTTGTCAACGGAAATGCAGTCAAGGAAGACGTCTGGAGATTTACCGAGTATATGCAGAAAGCGATCGAAATAGATGAAAATGAACTGGATTATGCTTATTATTCCAAACAGGTGGATAAAGTGAAGCAGGCTTGTTCGATGAACAGCTGATCCAAAACGGACGTCTGATCCTCTGATCAGGCGTCCTTCTCTTCCTAAAGCTATTCAAACCGTTTCGTCCACTTCTTCAGCTTTTTGTATCTGTTGTGCTGCTCTTCATGAAAGCGAAGAAGCTGCCTCTGAATTCTCGTCAATCTTCCCATGACCTGCCGCAGATACATATACTTGTAATCCTCATAGATCCCCGGGTCCACGTCAACGACCTCCATAAAAGGGGAATTATCCAGATCAATTAAGAACGCAACTTCTCTAATGATCGATCTGTGTATCCTTTGGCCGTTGTACTCCACGCCATCCATATCCAATCCACCGAGTGAGTCCAGGACACGCGTGAGTGACTGTTGCAGCATTTCTTCATCTTTGACTTCGGCATCTTCATAAAATTGAAAACCGTCGATCGCTCTTTGCAACTGACCGCTCAGCACAGCATGAACTTTCCAATAACTCTCTATTTCCTCTTTTTTCCTGACAGCAATATCGTATCGGAATTGACTCCGCATAATATAAATGGCTACTGCTCCGGAAACGACAATTCCTAGAAACGTCGCAAGGAAGGAAACATCTGTCCATCCCTCCATCACCGCCGCCTCCTCTCTTCCCTGTATATTATTCTTACAAAAAGAAAAAGTGTGCTTGCACAGGTTGGATAATCATGGTATATTCCAATTACCTTGTAATGCAAGATAGCAAGGCATTCTTACACCCCACTATCTTGTTAAACAATATAGTGAAAGGAGGAAAAGGGTTGTCATCTAGCCAGATATTGAAAGGAATTCTGGAGGGATGCCTCCTCGCCATCATTAATAAAGGAGAAACATACGGATACGAAATGATTGAAAAACTGGACCGTTACGGTTTCTCTATGGTGAAAGAAGGAAGCATTTACCCACTGTTGCTGCGAATGAAAAAGCAGGGATTAGTGGAAACACACCAGAAGAAACTTCCCTCCGGGGGACCAAAACGGAAATATTACACCATCACAGAGGAAGGCAGACAAGAGCTTGCCGCATTCACGGAACGGTGGCATACGATTTCCATGGGTGTAAACCAACTGATCAAGGAGGAACAAAATGGAAAATCTGTCGAAGGAAAGTAGTCGGTTTCTAGAAAACCTCAGGCTCTACCTGATTTCAAGCGGAAAAAATGAAACAGAAACAGAGGCGATTGTTGAGGAACTGTACGATCATTTATCCGAAGCAGAGAAGCAGGGGAAGAATGTTAAAGATATTATCGGCCAGTCTCCAAAAGCCTATATGGAGCAATTGTCCGGAGAAATGGAAATCGACTTCAAGGCAATGGCCCGCTACATCCCCCTCATCGTGGTCGGAGGGATGGCCTATTATGTGTTGGGCGACATGATCGACGGAAAGCGATCCTACTCGATGATTGAACTCATCGGTTATCCGGCACTTTCGGTGGCTTTCTTATTCATGGTCGCTGCAGGCTTCCGTGCTCTTGCCTCCCGTTCATGGGGAAAAGTAGGGGAATATTCTGTGTGCGGTGCCCTCGGCATCATTCCGATAGCTATGTTCATAGGCCTTATCTTTCTGGATCGTTCAGTCGCTTCCCCATCCATTGCCTTGAATGACACCGCTGTTTTCACAGCAACGATCGTCCCGATTCTATTTTTTATCGGTGCGGCAATATGGATGAAAACGTGGCTTTTCATCGCCATCCCGGCCATTCTTTTTCTTCCTCGATTGGTTGTCCCTTGGTTGAGCATAGGGGAAGAAACTTCGTTAATTGTAGAATCGGTGCTCATCTTTGGTGGTATGGCCGTGCTCCTCTTCCTGATGAACAAAAAAGACAATAACAAAAGCGCCCATCATGGATGAGGCGCTCTTTGCATGCTGCCGAGAATCGACGGTGTACGGTTGTCTTTGAGCTGCCGGAAGACCTTTGTTAAAGTAGTACATTCACTCCCATTAAACCGATGATGCTGAGGCTGTACAGCCACCACCCCAGAATCTTGTTATGCTTGGAGACTTCTTTGTTCCGATGTAATTGGATGAATTTGTAAGATATAATGAAAAACACCACAATGGTTACTAAAATAATTGGATTCATTTTTATAAACCTCACCTTATCAAAACTTCTTCATCGTGTGAAAACCCCTAATATACGACCGACCACTGTCTATTGAGGCCATTACTGCTCCCTGGAGCAACGATCACGGTGCCAGCAGACGTTTCATGTAATGAAAAAGCTCCTCCTGCTTCATAGCGACCGGTTCCTTGGACACCGCGTGATACATATTCATCCCATAACCGATCAAAAGGAACAGCTCTGAAACTTTTTCCGCATCCACATGTGGACCGATTACACCGTGTTCCTTGCCGAATTCAATCCACTGTTTCGACTGCTGAAAGGCAGATTGATGGTGCTCCTGCAGCAACTCCGCTACCTTGGAATCGTGGCGTTGACTGATCAAATACAGAAATATCTCCTTACTTACGTCCTCTTCATCGAAGTGGAATGTGTCGAGTGTCTGTCTTAAAGGAGAATCGAGTTCCGGACGTTCCTTATCTCCAGCCGCCTCATAAAAGCGCTCGTTTGCTGATCTCAGCCCCCTGCTCATCAATTGAGCGAACAGCTCGTTTTTACTTTCCACATAATGATAAATGCCGCCCTTCGTCAGCCCGGTTCGTTCCATGATATCCTTCAGTGTCGTCTTTTGACAGCCTTTTTCTTTTATTAAACGCTCCGTTTCATCAAGCAGCTTTTCCCACGTTTGTTGAGCTTTCATACCTTCACCTCTCCTCCATCATACAAAACCGACCAATGGTTTGTAAAATACCTTTACAAACCGACGGTCGGTATGTAAACTGATATTATAATAAAAGAAAGAAGGTCATCCTATGTTTCCATTCTTTTTATTCCTTCATATTGCTGCCGGTTTCAGTGCGTTATTGCTGCTTTGGATCCCTTTGTTCACGAAGAAAGGCGGAAAAGTCCACAACCGCTTCGGATGGCTGTTTGTCATCGCCATGACCATCGTCAGCATTTCAGCAGCCTCCCTTGCCGTCATCCGAATATTCTTCCAGCCGGATACATCCCCCGAACGAATGGCATTTTCCACGTTCCTGCTTTTCATTTCGTTGTTAAGTGCAACGACTGCCTATTACGGGATCCGCGTTTTGCGCTTCAAAAAGAAAGAAGCCGTCCACCGTCATCCCCTTGATCTTGCAGCGTCCTTTTCCCTGCTGTTCGGAGCCGTCTGCTGCATGGCCTATGGATTTGCAATCGGGAATGGGTTAATCAGTTATTTTCCTATGATCGGCTTGTTCCTTGGTGGGAGCCAGCTTGCGTATTGGCTTCGTCCGATGCGCCATAAACGCAGCTGGATTATTGAACATTTAGTCGGCATGCTCTCTTGCTCCATCTCCACCATCACCGCTTTTACGGTCTTTGGTGCACCAAGGCTTTTGAATCTTGACCAAGGCAATTTCCTGCTTTGGCTGCTGCCGACTATGATCTTCACCCCGCTCATCGCTTACTTCACGCGGAAATACACGCCGACGAAGAAAAAAACGTTGGATAAAGCCGCTTCCTTGTGAACATTCCAGGTCGCGGTTTCAACCGGGAAAAATGTATGGGACGTCCCGGAATAATCGCGGCCCGAAAAGCTCACATTAAGCCTATACGTTTCCCAAAGGGTGAATGGGTGATCATAAATGAAAAATATTAGTAACTGGATTGCGGTACTGGTCTTACTATTCGCGTGTATCAGCACTACGTACAGTCACGCATCCGAGTTGAAACGTCCACGCTCTTTTTACGAAAATCAAGGGTCTGCTGTCTGGGAAGTGCCTAACCCCTCCAAGAGTGTTGCCATTACCTTTGATGACGGCCCAAGCGAAACCTATACACCTGAAATCTTGGATCTGCTTGCCAAATATGATGCAAAAGCGACATTCTTTGTAATGGGGTCGAGAGCAGAAGAAAATCCTGAGGTCATCCGGCAGACCGCTTTGGCCGGCCATGAAATTGCCAACCATACGTACAGTCATGGAAACATACCAAGGATGAGTACGACAGAAATTAAAGAAGATTTGAACCGGACGAATGACGTCATCGAAGGAATCACCAACACATCGACGACGTTATTCCGGCCGCCGGGAGGATATTATGACACGCGGATCATTAATGCTGTCAACGAAGAAGGCTATACCTTCGTCCTCTGGTCCTGGCACCAGGACACCTATGACTGGAAGCAGCCGGGGGCGGGTAAAATCGTCGCTAACGTTCTGACGAAAGTGCAGAACGGGGACATCATCCTATTTCATGACGGCGGTGGGGACAGATCTCAGACCGTCCAGGCTTTAAAGAAAATTCTTCCGGAATTGAAGAAGCGCGGATATCAGCTGGTGACGGTTTCCGAGCTGATGCGCATGGACCCGCGTTACCAATATCTGAAGGAATTGAATGTAGAGGAAACATGGAACTGACTCCTCTTCCTGAAGACAAACTCCGTGTGGATGAGTTTGTCTTTTTTCTTATACTCCAATTAAAATGGACGGAACAGCACCTACTGCGTCCTGGACATTAGTATGAATAATAGAAATTTCTCCTCTACGCCCTTATACGAATATTTAAAGAGTCCAGGTTCACGATAATAGTATTATGACGGAAAAGAGGCATCCTTATGATTTATATATACAACGATTACGGTGGGACACATACCACGTCGATTGCAGCAGCCTATCATCTCGGTTACTTACAAAAGGGGCAGATCCTCGATAAACAAGACATTTTAGAGATTCCGTTCTTCAACAAATTGACAAAAAAAGACGCAGGCAGACTGCTTTTCCATGGACAGGATTCAAAGGGCCATGACGTCTACACCATCGGACGAAAATCCCAGAATCTAGTCGTGCCTGCGCTGAGCGACCTCTGCCAGATCTTCTTCCAAATGTTCGATATTGAAGACCGCATCGTCTTCAGCAACACTTCCCCTACCGTCCCTTTTGTGATGTCGATAGGTGGAGGATTATCGAGAGGCCTTGGTATCGATACATTTGGCGTTCCCCTGCTCATTAAAGGGGCTCAAAAGTGTCACCCACTGATTGAACAACTTGTCGAGCATACGATCAAAACAGCAGAAAAGGATTCGGACGAACCGATCATTGTGCTGGAAAATGATGACTTTTACATATAAGAAAAAAACGTGTAAAAACAGCTTCTTTTTTTGTTCAATTGGCAGGAACATTCTATTACCGCTGATTAGGAACTAATGTTTTCCTGTTGATTACCTGTTTAACCACGCAGAGGAGGAGGAAGAGAAATGTATACCATAATAAAGGTGGAATCTTACATGAAAGTAAAAAATTATATGGCTGTGCTTTTCTTAGGGATGGCCGTAACCATGGCAGCTTGCAGTTCCAATGCCGAAACAACCGATGAAGACGATCCGTCAGCAACAGAGCAGGCACAGGAAACCGATGTAAAGGATAAGACGAATGCGTCTGATGAAGCGAACGAAGAGACAGATAAAGAAACCGCTTCTTCATCAGAAGCGGAGAAAACGGCAGAAGGAGAGGACACACGTCCTTTCACAAAAAAATCTTTTGACTCAGAAAGACAAGCTGCCGCTTACATCAAAGACTATCGGAAGATCGAACAGACGAATATGGAACTCGGCCACGGCATTAAAGCTTCGAGAGACGCCGGTGCCGGCCATGAACACATTCTTTGGAACGAAGGGAATTGGTTGATCGAAACGGATTTCCCCCTGGATGATCAATACGCTAATGCTGTCTATCCGGACAATGAGAAACTCGCAGCTGATATCGTGGACTATTTAGAGGACCACTACCTCCCGGCCCCGGAGGATAGAGGTGTCATCAAGATCAACGGATTTGCCGATTCCAAGCAGACACTCATCCAGTGGCAGGATGGAAAAGTCGTGTATGAGAAGAAGTCAAAGGAAGCACACCCGCTTGATCTAATTAAGCAGGCTGTCGAGGAAGGAAAAGGGTGAAAAAGAGGAATCGCGGATTTTCCATCCGGGATTCGCGCAAAATAAAAAGCCTTCCTCGAAAAGAAGGCTTTTCCCTTTAAAGGAGCTCTTGAATATCCTGTTCGATTTGCTCAGGTTTTGTCTTCGGAGCAAACCGTTTCACGACATTCCCTTTACGATCGACAAGGAACTTGGTGAAGTTCCACTTAATATCACTTCCAAGCAGACCCTTCTGCTCCGTCTTCAGGTACTTATATAACGGGTCAGCATCTTTCCCGTTCACTTGGATCTTCTTGAAAAGCGGAAACGTAACGCCAAAGTTGATTTTACATTCCTGTGCCATGTTTTCATCTGAAACCGGCTCCTGATTCATGAATTGATTACAAGGGAAGCCGAGCACGCGCAGCCCTTCCGATTCGTATTTCTGATGAAGTGCCTCCAACCCCTCGAACTGGTTTGCAAGGCCGCACTTCGTCGCCGTGTTGACAATCAACAGCACGTTACCTTCATAATCACCGAGGCTGACTTCTCCCCCGCTTTTATCCTGGACTACATATTCGTAGACAGACATTCTCCTCCACCTCCTGTATCTATCATACAATACTGCCGGCTTTCCACCTTCTATTTTGCTTCATAAAAAGAGCCCTGCCAGAAGCAGAGCTACGATCTTCCTTTTCCTGAATCAGCATATTTCTCCGTCAATTTCTTCTGGATGAAGAAAGCCGCCAACAGGCTTAATCCAATTAACGGATACTTTACCAAGGGTTCCGCTACTAAAAAATACAGCAGAGAGTATAAAATAACCCAACCTGCAATAACTAACGACGTGATAGCTGCCTTGCTGATAAAGCATCCCTCCTATGGTGTTTCGACTACCGGCTGTCCTCCCCATTGATAAGTGATGATGACTGGGTCAGGCGTATTCAGCGTTAAAATCAAACCAACTATAGATTCCGCTGCAAACGTTCCGACAGCTACCCAGATGCCAGGGAAGAATTGGCCTAAAGCTAAACCTGCCGCTCCCACTCCAAGGCCGATTAAATACCCTACCATGTCCCCTGTTAATGACAATTCTGCTCCCCACCAATGAAATTCAATGTCATTCTCACCAAATTCGACATCCTGGGCAGAAAAGCCATCCGTCACAGGAGTAACCGCCGCAACCTTCACACTCTTTGTATCCGCAAGATAGGTGCCGTCTCTAAAATCAACGTTTTTCATGGCGGAATTTCGATCCAGGACAACTCTCCAAATATCCATCGCTTGTTCCGAACCGACTTCTTCTATTAAACCGATTAAATCAATTTTGTATTGATAGTACACCGGCTTTGTTCCATCCTCTATTATATATTGCTTGTCACCAGGGTTAGGGATCTCTCTTCCATCACCAGGTAAGTACGGGCAATCCGGGTCATTATCCCCTGCGCAATCATCCGCTGTCCCAGCCTCCTGTTTCTCTCCATTTGATCGTGTGA
The DNA here is from genome assembly GCF_000328325.1 of Halobacillus sp. BAB-2008. Taxonomy (NCBI): domain Bacteria; kingdom Bacillati; phylum Bacillota; class Bacilli; order Caryophanales; family Bacillaceae; genus Halobacillus; species Halobacillus sp. BAB-2008. The sequence goes on from NZ_ANPF01000063.1 coordinate 13,488, forward strand.
TGGTAATGTAAGGATCTGCTTTTTCAATGATTTCATTGGGTATAGACGTCGTTTTTTCTGACGCATATATGACTCTGTTCCCTTTTCCTTCCTGAAAGAACACAAAAGTTCCACTGAAAAACAGCACAGCGCATACGATCAAGGACACTGACCGAAGGATACTTTTCAATAATAACTCCTCCTCACCTGTATTAAGGACTACTTACCCTCCGGCGGGGAACAAAAACATAATTTTTAACTTTATTGTAATTATATGTAAAAATCATGTGTTTATTGGAATTAAAAAAACTCTTGTTAGAACCTCTGATTCATTAACAATGAAAAAGAGCTAACAAGAGCTTATATCTCATTCCTTTATTGAATTTTCTGCAGTTGAATCAGTCGGATGACTTCCTCATCCTCAGCGGTTTCAACCGGGACGAGCTTAGTGGATTCTATGATTTCATTGTAGAAAGCTTTCCCTGCCGGATATTTCCCATCCCAGCGCAGCGGAACATTATACACATTGACGGTGCCGTCCCCATTTCCACTATACGTGACCGATCCATCCACCAAACGGGAGCCTGCCAACTGGATGACGTCCTCGGGGTAAACAGCACTGGTTTCGTCATCAGGATTCAGCTTCTCTCCCGCAGGAATGGTTCGGACGTTCAATTCATCAATATCCTGATTCGGACCGAGCTGGAGCCAAACCCGTGCATACTCGATCTGCTCATCCGAATACTTCGACAGGGCATCGTCGCCGGCCGGCTTTTCACTATGCTCGTAATCCTGGATCAGAGTAACGGTGGATTCCCCGTCATAGGATACCCAATTAACCGAATCGACCCGTCCTTTCTCTTCCGGAAGTTCCTTCATGATCCGGGCTGCCACATCGAAGAGACTTTCTATGTCTTCCTCCACTTCTGACTGACCGTTCTGAAATTTCTTGTCCATTTCCTGACTATATGCTTCTGTGTCCGGCATCAGGTTGACGGTAAGATTCGTCACACCGGAATCACTCTCCCAGACATCTGTTTCATAATGTGCCTGATCAACTTTGTAGTTCTCCTGCAAATATGTATCGATAGAGTTGGAAGATGAATCACTTGCCGCTTCTTCCGCATGTGCCTCTTCTGTCGACGAAGACGAATTTTCCTCCCCATCTTCTTTCGGATCGGACGATGATTCTTCTGCAGCGACCGTTTCCTCGACGTTATCATCCGATGCTTGATCGTCGTTCTGTCCTTCCTCCCCGGAGCAGCCGGACAGGACGAGGCCTGTCATCATACAGGCTGTTAAAACAATGATTCTTTTTTTCATTCGTTACCCTTCCTTCAGATACAAATTAAGTAGAATAAACCGGAACTCCGTCTGGATACCAGCGGGAAACTTAGTTTCTTCTACCGACTCCCAAATCTGCATTTTCCAAACTTGTGCTGTCCGCTCCATTTGGAACTACATGCCGACTTTATCTTATCACATTTTACATAAAATACCACACTTCACTTTCACATACAAAAAGGTGACCAGCTGTAAAAGCGGTCACCTTTCCTTCATGCAGGGACTTCTGTTCCTACTGATGTTTCCTCATATCCTCTGTGGCAGATATTTAAGAACAGTCCGACTGCCCCATATCAATGAGGATGGAAGAACCACCGAAGCTCATAAACGGAAGTGCAATTCCCAGGGACGGAAGGACAGCCATGTTCGTCAGGATGCTGATGGTAAAGTGCAAAGAAATAACCACAGCAATCACTAACGCTGCTAACTTCCCCTGCCCAGGTTTCACTTGTTTCCACATATAAATCATCCGAAGGACGAATAAGCTGATGAGGAACAGCAGGCTTATTCCAGCCAGCCAACCAAAAGAATGGATGACGTATACGAAAATATAGTCCGTATGAACTTCAGAAAGAGTGCCTGCGTTCATAGAGAAACCTGCTCCGAACCACCCGGCCGAACTCAAAAGGCTGGATATTTCAACGCTGTTTCGTACAGCCTCCGGTGCAAAGTAGGAAAATGGAGCAAAGTCAAATGCAAAGAGGAAGACGGGAACAGCTGCTGAAGCTGTAACAAAACCGGTCACCTGCCTAAAACCGGCTCCGGACGCTGTCATGACTACTAAGCAGATCAACAAACAAAGGGTGTACGAGACAACTCCCATCATTGCCAACAGTACAACCGGAAGGACAAGTATTCCTATGCCGATCACTCCATCAGCAGGCTTCTTCCAATTCCAAGACTCAAAGATGCCTGCTAGAGCTACTCCGACAATTAAAGCACTTATACCGGAAACGTCGAGCATAGCTATACCTATATCCAAATAAGGAGCTCCCCCTGCCCGGACGCCGATAAATAAACTGAGCAGGAGTATCAAAATGGCACCTGCATAGATGTAGGAAGAACAGCGCAGGATACGCGAATAATCAAGGCAGTAGAATACTGCCAGAAGCGCCGCACCCGCCAAATAATAAATTAAGCTGTTGGTAAATATAGACCCGATCATTCCATCAGGAGTATAGGATTGAATGAAATACATGGAAAGCAAGCCGACGATCGAAGTGATAAATACGGGCAGAATGATGGTCATCTCCACTTTTCTTCGATGGGTTCTATGAAGCTGCTTTCCTATTTCATCCGGGTCACCCATTTGAGAAAAGGCTTGATCCAACGCTTCCTCTTCTGAACATCCATTACGCAGAGCATTCTCTTTAAGCTCCATCAAATGATCTTCTATTTCCAGCTTAATCTCTTGATGGAGACTCTTATTCTTAATTCGCCGGCAAACCTTATCTATGTACGCTGTTATCGGATTTTCCATGTTATTCCCATGCCATCCTTTCCCACGCTAATATATCGTCTACCGCCACTTTAAACGTAGACCACTCTTCTCGTTTCTCTTCCATAAACACTCTGCCTTCTGCGGTTAATCGATAATACTTTCTCTTTCTCCCGGTATCCCCCTGCCCCCAATACGACTCGATTACTTCATTTTTTTCAAGGGAATGCAGCAGTGGGTAAAGTGTCCCTTCTTTCAGACTAAATACCCCGTTCGACTTCTCTTCCATCACCCTGATCAATTCATACCCGTACATGGGCCTGTTATTGAGCAGGCTGAGGATGAGGATGGAGGTGCTGCCTTTCAATAACTCCTTGTTGACCTTCATTTGTCCATCACTCCTCATACCTAGAATTACTATGCATAGTTTATCTAGGTATAAGGATATGCCGTCCTCAAGCGTTTGTCAATAAGATGACAAATAAAAATCGAGACGTCTTTAAAAGAAGCGCCTCGATTCCACGGTTTGGACTATATTTTATTCCTGTTCTCTTGACCGATTGGAGCTGAAGCAGGTCGTCCTTTATTTTTGTATCCCATTCCAGAAAGTACCCCAGGAATCATCCAACCGTTTCCTATACACGTCATAAGGGAAATTCATCAAATAGATTAACGTTCCATCCAATATACACAAATAGGAAGTGAGTATCACTTCAAAATCTACGAATGTATCGTTCCCATCTTCTTCTTTGAAAATGGTATGAAGAAGGTGCTTAATTGCATGCTCCATCTCCAAATACTTACTATTTATCAACTCTTTGAATGGTTCGGGAGGAATAATAAAGAACCTTCTTACAAACAGCCCGATACTATTATTATAGAAATACTTATTCAGATCGATCAGCAGGTGATACAGCTTTTTTTCCATATCATAAGAGGACAGTTCCTGATACTGCTCCGAAATGAATGCGACATACTTAGCCATCGTTAACTCAACAACTTCTTCAAACAAATGGTCCTTGCTGGAGAAATAAGCGTATATGGACGGCGCCTTTATATTCGACTTTACTGCAATGTCCTTCAGTGAGGTTTGCTCATATCCTTTATCCGCAAAGGTGACTAAAGCATTATCAAGTATTCTTTTCTTCGTCTCTTCCCCTTTTGACATGCTTACAACTCCTTTTCATACACGCACTTCAAGCGTTCATCAGAGTTCACTATGTCATAAGTTCCTTTATTTTTCAATAATATTTCGTTTCTCGATAATCTTAGCTGTAGCCACTGTTCCTACAAAAAGCAAAATCCCTATCAGTAAAAGGACATCGCTCAGCCAGGTAGTAGACAATTTAATGGCCAAAAGGCCGGTCATCGCCATCATGTTTATACCAATAGCGTCCAATGCTACCGATTTATCAGCTTCCGACGGTCCTTTCATCGCACGAATCACTAATATTAAAATAGAGATGGCAACCGTGATGATGCATAGATCCACTGTGAAAATAAGGATATCTGTCAATGTCCCTCCCCCTTCCTCCATGAATTAAGAAACAAATTTTAATCCTACAATGCAGGAGATGACACCAATAACGAGTGCAATCTTTTTTGGATTTTTTTGTTCATGAAAGAGGAACATTCCTAAAAGGACACTGCCGGCAGCTCCCACACCAGTCCATATCCCATAGCCGACGCTTATTGGGATGGACTTTAAGGATAAGGATAGTAAAAGAAAACTGGATGCCATGAAAACTATAAAAATCAAGGTCGGCTTGAGTTTGGAAAACCCCTCCGATAATTTCAGGAAGATTACGCCCCCAACTTCCATCAACCCTGCCATAATCAAAATAAACCAACTCATATTAAACGCTCCTTTCCGCTTCTTCTTCCGGTTGTTCTCCAACTAACTTAAGACCGATGATGCAGCTGATTAATACTACCAGTAACAATACTTTCAACACGCTCACGCTGTCCTCGAGGAACAACATCCCCAATACCCCCGTACCAAATGCTCCTATACCTGTGAAGATCGCATACGCTGTTGATACCGGTAAAACGGACAGCGATTTGGAGAAACACCAAAAACTGAAAATGATTAAGATGACTGTCGGGATGACGTAAAGGATGTTCGTGAAACCTTCTGACAGTTTCAATCCGAATGCCCAACCTATTTCACTCAGACCAGCTAAAACAAGATAGAACCATGCCATTATTAAAATCCTCCTATAATAAAAATCTAACGAACGTTAGTTAGATTTTATGATAAATATCCTCCACTTTCAAGTATCAATACTTAAAAAAGTACCGGTTCTTTTCCTACAGCTAAAGAGGCTAAAACATCTAAATGAAATAAAAAAAGAGACTCGCTGCCCAAACATAGCGCCTCTCTTTTTTGTTTCCCATCTATATTTTTTTGCTTTGGTCCACAACACCTGAAATAAATAAAAATGACACAGCCTCTCCTCTTGAGAAACTGCGCCATTCCAGCACTTTGTAAGATGATTCCGATTGGGCTCGAACCAACGACCTCCACCCTGTCAAAGTAGACAACTGAATAGGAACAGTTATGATACGTTAATGATAAACCCTATAATGACTGGCATCAAAAAGATACTGTATGGTCTGTGTATGACTAATTTAAGTGTTTTGATCAATTTGGGCAACAATCTGGCGACCTATGTTTTCTTTCCTTTAAGTGCAATATCACCATTGATGAGAGCTACTTTGGAAAATATTAATGAAATTTCGCTCCATTTTCAGCTGCAAGATTAATCGAGTTTCTTAATTATATGATTAGTCTTTTTGTAAAAAGGCTATGTAAAAGATTATTGTTGTCTTTTAAATAAGAAAAAAATCCCATAATAATAATTTTCCCCCATATTACTTAGGAGTCACTCAATATATACAGTTATCGAGTAAACCACCAAATAAAAAATAATATGACTGCTAAAACAAACCAAAGAAGTGCGACAACATTTTTTCTCTCGGTCTTTTTCTTTCCACCATTAGCAGCAATTACACCACCTATTAATACAATGGCTATTGCTATCCAAGTCCAAAAAGTCATAGGTTCACCACTTTCATAAATTTTCATTTTATCATTATTTGCCTAACTAATTCAGTAAAGATAGTTGTTTAAGTAAGTATGAAAAATAAACAATCATAAATTGCATCCGATATAAATACAACTACATTAACCTATAGAGGATGTGTAAAATGGAGAGCATTAGAGTAAGAAATAAAATTAAAATGAATGCGACAGATTTATTAGGCGTTGTAGTGGCTGCACTATTTATACCAAAGGTTAGTTTTAAGGATATATCTCTTTTGGAAGCTTCAGCTCTAGGGGTTTGTTTCCTTTGGCTTACATTTATACTTATAAAAGCAGTTTTGCTTCTTAGAAGAAATAAATGATAACTTATAACACCATACAATTTAACAATATAACAATTATTAATAGTAGATAAAAATCTGGCCCGTGTTTTTAATAGGCCAAATTTTTTTAATTGAGATATATTTCTATTTTCCTGCTACGCTCAGTTCATGATGGCTATTCATCCTATTTTGCACACACCTTCACTGCAATTGGATTGAGCATTTATTCTTCGGTTCTCAGCAAGTGGATGATTGGAATGCTCCTCAAAAGAAGCAGCGACAGCTAAGCAGGTTTGTTTATCCTCACCTGCGCTCTGATCCTCTCGCAAGAGCTAGAAAAAAGCCCAACACGAGTCTTCTTGAAGTAGTAGCTGTCGGTCCTGGACTAGATTCTGCTGAATCAGATAGTTCCAGAGAAGACCTTGTTGTAGACATGGTTGAATCAGCAAATTAAGCTTTAAAGGAAAACAAAAACCCTAGCTTACAAAGGCTAGGGGTTTCTAAATATAAATTAGTATCGCGACCGATTAAGCCTTAGAGTTATTCACTTTTTTATAGATTCCAAACGAAACAATCACCGATATTACAAGTGCACCAACTAATAGTAGTAGAATAACATTTGTTGTAAATTCAGGATAAACAATAGACATCCCAATGATTAATAAACCGACAAAGAATAATAATTCCCCAGAGAACCGATTAGACTTTCTCCAAACATTTTCATCATTCAATGTCCAAGGGAGTCTTAAGCCATACACAGCGTTAGGTCGGGTTTTCTGCATTGGATTAGCCAAAGCTACTGTAATAATCCCCACAATGATTCCTACATATAAATTACTGTCTACATTTACATTTAATCCAAATGACAAAATCATTAGATGAATGAAAAACAGAATGACCAAAGAAAAATTATGAGTCTTATAAATGTTTTTTTTGTTATCGATGTTACCTTGGTATTTGTCTGTAAGCCAAATAGTTAAAGCAGAAACTAACATTAATATAGGAAGCACAAAAATTGCTAGGCCTTTTGAGACAAACAGATCAGCTTCACCTGAATTCCAGTGGATTGGAACTTCACTTGTCATGTTAGGATAAGCCATAATCCCTGTTACAATTGACACTAAAATCACCGCTATTGGCACAAAAAATTTCTTCATGAATGACCACTCCTTATGCTTTTTTAAAATTCAGAACCCAATTCACAATATCTTGAAACACCGTAGTGTTTAAAGAATAATAAATCCTTTGCCCCTTTCTTTCGCTCCTAATCAAATCAGCGTTTTTTAATAAGCCTAGATGGTGCGAAATACTAGGTTTACTCATGTTGAAGTTCTCGCTTATCTCACCAGCTGTTAAATCTTCTTTCTGTAATAAAGTTAATATCTCTCTTCTCGTTGGATCTGCTAAAGCTTTAAATACATCATTCATAATT
>NZ_ANPF01000064.1:0-10076 GCF_000328325.1 Halobacillus sp. BAB-2008
CAAGCTCAACCAAAAGCAGAACAGCAAAACGAGCAAGCATCTTCTGAAGTCTCCGCTTTCGAAAAACAAGTAGTAGAATTGACAAACCAGGAACGTGAGAAACAAGGACTGGCACCACTTGAGCTTGATACAGAGCTTAGTGTCGTAGCTAAGGACAAATCTTTGGATATGCAGAAAAATAACTACTTCTCTCATAACAGCCCAACGTACGGCTCTCCATTTGACATGATGAAGACGTATGGCATTGACTATCAAACAGCAGGGGAGAACATTGCCATGGGACAAACAAGCCCTGAGCAGGTTGTCCAAGGTTGGATGAACAGTGAAGGTCACCGTAAAAACATCATGAACCCTAACTTCACACACATTGGAGTAGGTCATGCAGAAGACGGAAACTACTGGACACAAATGTTCATTGGAAAATAAAAGATTTCGAGTCGCCGGATCTTCCGGCGGCTTTTTTTGTAGGCTTTTTGAGGAATTCTACTTTTTTTCTTTTTTATATGTCTGAAAACACTTGCAATTAGTCTGAATATTCCATAAAATCAATCATAATTTATCAATACCAATAAAAGAAAGAAGGGTTCTTTTTGAATACAAAAACGGTGAGTCATCTTTATAATGTCTGCCCACTCTGTCACGGTACCGGTGCCTATAAGGAATATGATGACAGCAAAGCCAACATGATCATGGACCTCTACCAACGTGTCAATCACGCCAAGGAGGATGCCGCCTGGAGACTCGCAGTCGAAGAAACGAGCTATGAGAAGGAATGTGCCAGGTGTAAAGGGAGCGGCAATGTACTGAATGATGAAGGTCAGGAGATGTTCCAAGCCCTTCAACGCTTTGCCTGAACCTAAATAGTAATGGAAGAAGAGCTTCTATCCGGGAGCTCTTTTTTCTATGACTTACCAATGAAACCTATTTCCACTTCTATACGTAGTTATGAATAGAAAGCGGGTGGAATCTATGAAGAAGTGGGTCACTGGATCGATTATTCTCCTCATCCTTCTCCTTCCCCTCCCTGTTTATGCCGCGGATTATTCGATTGAAGAAACGAATATCACGGCATCTTTGCAGGCGGATGGTAAAGTAATGGTGGAAGAATCACACACGTACGCGTTTGATGGAGAATTCAATGGTATAACAAGAACACTTATTCCGAAACAACAGGGCACGGAAATCACCGATGTCCGTGCCGAAGAGAACGGAAAAGCTTTGGAGGTGGAAAGAGAAGGGGATCTGTATAAAGTCTATCGCGGCGGTTCAGACGAAACCATAACGGTCGACCTTTTTTACACGATTGAGAACGGCATGGAGCATTATGCTGATGTGTCCCAGTTTTATTGGCCTTTCTTTGATGATAGAAACGAGTCTACCTATGAGGACTTGACGATCACTGTCGTCCCTCCAGCGCAGACGGAAGCGAAAGTGGCTTTCGGATACGATGCTGCCTATGAAACAGAACAATTGTTGGACGATGGATCCGTTCGATACGAAATGGGAGAAGTACCGGCTAACGAGAAAGGGGACATCCGCGTCGCCTATGATGCTTCCCTCTTCTATGCAGCCGGCAACACGAAAGAAATGCTCGGAACCATCCTTGCTGAGAAGAAGTCCCTGGACGACGAGGCAGCGGAGAAAAAGCAGAGAGAAGAACAGTGGGGGAAAATCGGCGCAATTCTCACGGTTTCAGCAACTGCCTTGGCGGTCCTCCTGTATGGTTACGGCCTAAGAAGAAGGAAAATGACAGGTTGGGATGCCGAACGTATTAAAGGGGGCTCCTTATTTCCAGATCACTCCATGAGTATACCGGGAATGATCAGCTTTATGAAGGGCGGCTATATGAATCACAAAGCACTGACCGCTGCAATGCTTGATCTTGTCCGTAAAGGACTGATTGAAGAACAGTCCAAGAAGGTGTATAAACGCCTTGACCGTCTTCCGGACCACGAGCACGAGCAGCAATTGATCGAATGGTTATATGATGATATAGCCCAAAGCGATACCCTATATATTGACGATATAGAAAGGTACGCAAAGAACAAAGAAAATAGTGAAACCTATCGTAAACGACATCATTCCTGGCAGAAGCTTGTCAGAAAGGAAGTGAAGGAGCAGAGCTTATACGCTTCATCCGCTGTTCCACGATGGACAGCAGGCTTAACAGCACTCGGCCTTTTTCCTTTCACCATTCTTCTTCCTTTGAACGGTACATTCCTTTGGATGATTTTCGTCATCCTGCTGCTCATCTACTTCTTGCTGTTCAGCATTGCATACAAGCCGTTGAATGTGGAAGGACGTAGTCTCTACGACCAGCTCCAGCCGTTGAAAAAAGATGACGATTGGGAAACATGGGAAGAAGAAGACCGCTTAAAAGCACTTTTGTTTCAAATCGGAGCAGGTAAACGTGATCCCCTTTCCCAACCGTTCCCCTCTTCCACCCAGTCCAGCGAAATTGCAACGTATGTGGTGATTGGTTCTTACTTTGAAACGAACTTTTCGGACGCACAGCGTCATACCACAGTTTCCGCTTCATCTGGAAGCTCAAGCAGCGGGGGTGGGACCGGTGGCGGCGGCGGCGGTTCCGGAGCCTTTTAATTACACTTAAAAAACCTCCCGATACGGATAGATCGGGAGGTTTCCTTTTTTTACTTATGTTGATCCACGGCCAATAATTGATCGGCTTTTTCAGTTGTATGGTTCATAATAGCAGCTATGTTTTCGCTGTCAGAAGTGAGCGCTTCCACCGTGGCACTCATTTCCTGCATACCTGCACTCGATTCCTCAATGATTGCAGCTAATTCCCCACTCCACTGTTCCACTTGAAGATTGTCCGTAATTACTCTCATCATGACATCATCCGTCTCTTTGAAAATATCAACAATATGGACGAGTACTTCCTTCAAGTCTGTGAAATAGGTATGGATCTCACCGAAAGAATCTTGAATGGAGGTGATCTTCGCAGAACTTCCATCCATCTTCTCCAATGTGGATTCATTATTCCGGAGAGCTTCCATCAAATTGGTCGTTATTTTCTCTGCCGTATCATTTGTCATCTCTGAAAGCTTTCTAATCTCATCAGCTACAACAGAAAATCCTTTTCCTGCTTCGCCCGCACGAGCAGCTTCAATAGATGCATTCAAGGCGAGCAGATTCGTCTGCTCCGATATCTTCTTGATATCATCAGAGAACGTGCCTGTTTCTTTTACTTTATTGCTTAAATGGTGGAACGTTTCATTTAAATCGCTCATGAATGCTTTGATTTGCTGAATTTCCATCGTAAAGGTCTCCACCTTGACCTCGCTGCTCTCCGTCATTCTGTTCGCTTCATTCGTTTCTTCACGGAGTGCCTCCATCCGCTTCCCTAACTCCATCATTTCCTGCTGTGATCTTGTCGTACGTTCCGCAATGTCAGAAATTTGGCCTGCCTGCTGCTGACTGCCGGACGCTACTTCCTGGATAGCTGTCTGCATCTCTTCCTGGGCCTGTAAGTTCCCCTGTACGCGCCCGTTCATGCTGGTAATATCATCTTTGATCACGGTAGCATGATCCAGGATTTGCACTTTCAGGTTCTTCTGTTCATCTGTCCGATAATCAGCCTCCATGACGAGGCTCTCGATTGCCCGCTCCTGGCCTTTACTCAAATGGATAAGTACAATGAAAAGGACACCGATCAGCAAATAAGCGAGGTAGATAGTCGCTGCATTTTCCTGAAGGGAAACCTGATCCACCGTGCTGTAAAGCTGGTTGAGGATAAGTGAGAGCCCACCCATAAAGTAACCAATGGCAAATACCGTTCGTTTAAAGTGGACGACTGCAAATACGGAAAGGAAGTACGTGATAAGTACGGCTGTCCATCCGCCACCGACGTAGAAAACACCAGAGACTGTAAAGGTATTGACCAGGACGACACTTACATAAGGGAACAGTTCCGGCTTCCTCCCCCAAATCGTTCCGAAGAAGGAAATGGTAAATAGAGCGATTTCAATTCCGAACAGAATGAATGCTTCCTGTTCCCCTTCCATCAGTGATTTCATGAATGCTGCTGCTAAGGACAACGTGAAAGCAGTAAAAAGAAGCAGGTTTTTCTTTTTCAACGTCTCCTGTTTCATCTGATCGATTGCGCTCATCTCCCTTCTTCCCCCTTCCTTAAACCGGAATTGAATACAGAGAAGCCATCATCCGCCACTACTACATCCGTACCCTTCCCGCCGATTTCCACTGCTTTTTCCCGTCCGATTCCCAAGGATCCACCTTTAATGACTGTTTTATTTGCCAGCATCATAACCCCATCACCTTCCGATATATGTATAGCGTACCACCTCTTATATCGGCCATGATATGGAAAATTAAAGGGTCTATAGTCCTCTGGTCCTTTTAATATTCCCATACAAAAAACCCGGCGCAAAGGCCGGGTTATTCTTATCTATTTTATAATTTGGATCCTTCTCAGCATTCTTCCTTCGATCTCAAGCACTTTAAACGTCAGGTTATTCCTTTCCAACACATCCCCTTCTTGCGGGAAGTCATTGAACTCCTTCAGAAGATAGCCTGCAAGGACGTCTTCTTCTTCCGGAACTTCTGTATCGAAAATCGAGTTCAAACGCCGGAGAGTAATCTTTCCGTCACAGATCAGTTCGGTCTCTGATATCTTCTCAATGATGGAGTCACTTTCTACGTCCATTTCATCCTCAATTTCAAGACCGATCATTGCTTCAATGACATCCTCATGTGTAAGAACCCCTTCGGTTCCTCCATACTCATCCAGAACGATCGCCATATGCTTCTTCTCTTTTGTCATCTTCCGGAAAACCCATTCTATACTATGGAATTCATAAACGACAAGAGGATCCTTATACGTGAAATCCTTGAGCGGGCGTTCAGGTTCCATTGCCCAGGAAATCAAATACTTTGAATGAAGAACAGCAACAATGTCATCTATGTCTTCCCGATAAACCGGGTACCTTGTAAACGGGTGTTGAGTAACCATATCCCGAACTTCCTCAAACATTGCCTCTTCTGAAATGGCAATCATATCCACCCGGGGTGTTTTCAGGACATCCTTTACATTCAGATTATAGAAATCAAGCACACCTTTGATCCGGTGGGATTCCGCTTCGTTGAAGGTCCCTTCCGAATCTGCAATGTCAACCATCGTCCGAAGCTCCTCTTTTGAAACGGAGACATCGTTCGTTTCTCCTTTGGACAAAGCCTTCGTAATGGATCCTGTCAACCAGTTCAACACCACAGTCACTGGTTTAAAAAGGATAACGAAAAACCGGATGACCGGAGAAACCAACATGGATATTCGATCCGGGAAGGCAGCGGCAATCGATTTCGGAATGACTTCTGAGAAGACGATGATGGTGACAGTCAAAATGGCGGAAGCCACCCCTACACTGAATCCATACTCAATAGCTAGTGCCGTAACCAATGTTGGAAGCAGAATGTTAGCTATATTATTACCAATCAAGATTGTCGTAATGAATTCACTTGGACGGGAAACAAGATTCAACAACTTTTCCGCTTTTTTATCATTTTTATTCACTCGAGCCTGCAGCTTCATTTTGTTTGCAGCAGTCAATGCTGTTTCGCTTCCCGAGAAAAATAAAGAAACGAACAGTAGAACAATGATCGCGATGATCACAAGAAAACTCCTCCTTGAAATTGTACATGCCGGTTTATTATAACACGTTCCGTAGTCAGGATAACAACCGTACGTATTCGCGATGCACATGCATCGTCGTCATCAACGAACCGACTCTTTCAGCGTTTCATACAAGCGTCTGGTTTCTTCCTCATCTTCTTTATTAATGAACAAATCGTCCTCTTTCGTCTTTATGTACACGGAGGGCTTCATATCCGCTTGAATGAATAGCAGTGCTCCTTCATATGGGTCCTCGAGACGGAAGCGCCCTTTCAAATGACCTCCCGATGCGAAACCATTGGACTTCACAATCACATCCGGCACGTCATCCAAGATCTCCACCTTCTCTATGTCAGCAAGTGACCATTCACCGCCATACATTCCCGAAATCTTCACCTTTGAATCTTCAACCGTTACGGTATTGTCGATCAATCCAGTAATGGTCAGTGCAACTACTCCCCCGAAGATGGCGACGGAAAAGATACTTGTCATCCATACGTTCCGCTTCCTTTTACGAGGAACCTCGTATCGCTGTATCCAAACAATACCGGTCAATAAAACGATGAAAAACAAACCAAGCCCGACCTCAAATGCCAGATCAACCGGAAGCAGGCCGGCAAGAAAAGTGAGCAGAAGCATTGAGAACGTCCATTTCAGCAGACGGCCTGTTGCGTCTACATAGCCGTTCTCCAACAGATACTGCTGCTCCTCTTCCGACCGGTTTCCGAACCCGGAAATTAATCCGTACTCTCTCTTTTTAACCACCAGATACGTTAATCCGCCGTAAATAACCAATACCCATACCATGATGATGCTATAGACGATAAAACCAGTATTCATCCTGCACCTCCTGTTTTATCATTATAATACACAGCAGGAAATGTTATCCGGATTTATTAAGCTGTTTCCGGCTGCCCGTCCTTCTTCGTCAATGTAAAGAATAGGACAGCACCTATAGAAGATGTCGTAAATAGAATCGTCCCCATCGGCACGGCCGTTGTTTCATTCAATCCGACGAGGGGGGATACAATGGCTCCGAACAATAGAGGAAGCATCCCCAATACGGCACTGGCACTACCGGCCCGGTGTCCCTGATGTTCCATCGCCAAAGTGAACGTACTTGTCAGCACCATTCCCATTGCAGTCATATAAATAAAGATAGGAATTACGATGGAATAGAGCGGGCCTTCCATTACAGTCATCACCAGAAGAAACGCGGTCGCGGTGACGGCAATGATCACTGCTGTCCGAAGTAGACTTCTTTCATGAATAATGCCTCCAAGGCGGCCGATCAGAAAACTTCCCGTTATGATGGCAAGGCCGTTAATACCGAAAAGAACGCTGAAAACCTGTGGGGATACGCCGTAAATTCCCTGATATACAAAAGGGGTTCCCGAAACATAGGCGAAACTCCCCCCATGGACGAATCCGATAGTCAAGGCGTAACCGATGAAGGAACGATCTTTCAACAGTCGTCCGATTGTCAGAATGGATTCCTTTAAAGAGCTCGGAATTCTTCTTTCTTCGGGAAGTGTTTCCGGGAGCTTCTTCGTTACCGTCAAAACGATTAAAACACCGACAAAGCTGAGGAAAAAGAAAATGGTTTCCCATGTTGCAAAAGGGAGTAAAAGAATCGCTCCGCCCGTCATCGGGGCAATCATAGGAGCGGTTGCATTGATGACCATCAATAAAGCGAAGAACTTCGTTAACTGCCGTCCGGTAAAGACGTCACGAACTACGGCACGGGATAGAACAACCCCCGCAGAGGCGGTGAAACCCTGGAGAAAGCGTGCCGCTACAAGAACAGTTATGTTAGGCGCAAGTGCACAAAGCAGAGAAGCTAAAGCAAATAACGAAAGAAAAATGATCAGTGGTTTTTTTCTTCCTTGAGAGTCACTGATCGGTCCTACTACTATTTGTCCTACCGCAAGTCCTATTAAACAAGCCGTTAAACTGAGTTGCACAAGAGACGCACTCGTGTCTAAATCAGAGGCGATTCCCGGGAAACTCGGCAGGTACATATCTATATTTAATGGACCAAGCACACCGAGCATTCCAAGTAGAAACGCAAGACCAATACGTTCTTTTCCTGTTGGATTATGAAGCATATCAAACACCTTCCTCTTCTGTCTGCACTTGAAGTTTTTTCAAGCCGTTAATCTATGATTCTATCTTTAAATAAGCAGGAAGTCTATCCCTCTGCATAACAAAACCTCTGCAGAGCAGAGGTTTTGTTTCACCATATTTCTTCTACATATTCCGGATGGTCGATGAAAGGATTACGGTTATGCTGATAGTCTTCATAAATGACTTCATTCCTGTTCCGTTCGAAGTCATCCACCGGATCGCTCTCATGCCACTCCTTCAGTGTGGAAAGCTTTCCGAGATAAGGGCCGCTCGTACCCGTGGAATCAGCGACTTCTAAATCCAGCTCCCCCTGATCTCCTTCATAACGGACGGCCATATAGAAAATCATTCTTGCTACATCTCCTTTTACTTCGTCACGAGGCTCCCATGAGTCCCCGTCATAATAAGTGTCCGGAGCGTCAGAATAAGGAGATCCGCCATTATCAAAGTCTAAATTACTACGGCTGGAGTTGACAGAGACATCCGTTGGCCGAAGGTGATGCAGGTCCGTCCCCGCTCCCATGGCTGTACCGAATCCACCGTGGGATTTAGCCCAGACATGCTCCCTGTTCCAATCATCCACCCCGCCGCCATTTCGATTCTTGGAAATAGAGTCTCCTGTATAGAGAAGCAGAACGTTTGCAGGGTTCTCCGGGTCCTCGTCGGTATTTCTCAGCGCATCCCAGACTTGGGAATAGGATATTTCTGTATGGTCGTCAATAATATCATGGAGTTCCGCTTTCAACGCATCTCCAGTCAATGAATCCGCACGATCATAATAGGACCCAGGCTGCGAATCCTGTTCTCCTGTTTCCCCATCTCCTTCTTCACCGGCAAGCGCAATGGACGAGACGGATTTGACCCCGGGATGAGCAAAGTAATCATCTCTGCTCCCCTCAACAATGACCTTCTCCCCCATTAAATCCGGATTGTTCTCTAAACCGTAGCTGCCCCGATATTCCGAATCGAGCTTCACAAACAGCATACGTTCTGTCGCATTCTCCTCTTTTTCATCCGCTAAGGCCAAAGCGTAGTTACTGGTGAAGCTGTTCTGCTCTACCTTATCCACCCCAACCGGTACGCCAACAATATAGCCTTCCACCTTCACATCCGATCCGGCCGTCATTTCCATTCCTTCGCTTATAGTAAGAGAGGTCGCTGCAAAAGCAGGCGGACTGACGATCAAGAAGAGAAAGCTGACAATCATCCATATTTGTTTCTTCATTCCATGACACACTCCTTGAAGTGAGATACGTTCTCTAGACCTTTTCCACTTCGGAGTGTGAAATCCTTCCACTTATAAGGAAATTAGTACAATCCTAACATGGTATTAATATTAACTAGTTCTTCTGTTTAAGACACCAGCTTCAGCCCGATGGCGGAAGCAAGGATCATAGTAATGAACACGACCCTCCGCCAATCCTTGGACTCCCCATAAAGAAGCATGCCGAGCACCGCTCCTCCGGCCGCACCGATCCCGGTCCAGACGGCATAAGCGGTTCCCATCGGCAGACTTTCCATTGCCAGGGAAAGAAAGAAGAAGCTCCCGCCAAAGCCCAATAAAAGGAATAGGATGGATTGCCAATTACGGTCTTTATGCAGTTTATTAATCATCCAGACCCCGGTCATTTCAAACAAACCTGCCGCCAGCAAAAAGATCCATGCCATCAGGCTTCCTCCTCCTCTGGTGTCACTGCTTTCAAGCCGACCACCCCAACCAATAAGATAAGAATCAGAATAAGCTTGGCAGCATCGAAACTCTCACCGAAAAAGATGACTCCTGTTGCGACGGTACCAACTGTTCCTAAACCGACGAACACTGCATATACGGTGCCGACGGGGAGCTTGCTTCCGGCAGATATCATTAAATAAAAACTGATTACGATGGCGGCAATCGTACCACTCCATTCCCATAACCCTTCTGCGTGTTTGAGCCCTGCCACCCACAGCACCTCAAACACGGCACCAATAATCACTTGAATCCAATACTTATTCATTGTTCCAAAAACCTCCAATTAATCATTCAAACTATAAAAGCCCGGGAGACACTGCACAGCAGTCATCTCCCAGGCTTTTATCCTTCCGTGGCACAGCTTCTTTGAAAGCTGTGAGCTTTCTCTCGGACCAGTCTAACAGAATACTGTTACGGAACCCTAGAAAGCCTATTTGCTATTCCGTCCACAGTTTATCATCATTTACGGAATAAAGACAACAATTTACCAAGCGTCCCCTGCGGCTTGCCGACGGATACTTCCAATCTTCGGTTGAAGTCATTTCTGAGACTGCCATTCCCGTTTTT
>NZ_ANPF01000065.1:0-31016 GCF_000328325.1 Halobacillus sp. BAB-2008
AATAATGACTTTCCGTCTCAATAACTAAGTATACTTTTGATATTGAGACAATACAGATTAAAAATGTACAGATCCAAAATTGCATCCATTACTGGTTTTACTTTGTTAAACCACACAATTTGTTCATATTGTGTTTTTTTCGTATTACTCATCTGCTTTGTTTTTCTTCCATGAATCAGTTGATCGTTCCTTGTTAACCAAGCAATGATCATGACGTTGCACTTATTAGTTATTCCGTCTATAGATCATCTTTATGACTGCTATACAAAATCCACGTTCATACTTCCTCATTTATTCATTGCTTTTTTCTTTAGAATCCAGTAAAGTTTTAATTCGGCTGCCTAGTTTTCCAGCCTTTTATTTCACGTATGCCGGGTCTTTTTTCATTTTATTGAGTGTTTTATATTTTTTCTTTCGGAGTTGCTACTAAGTTGTAAGTTAGAATCTTAAACGACTTTTGTTTTATATTTCCGCGAACTTATGTTCCGTTGTTGATTGTATCATTCTTCAGGTTCGGAGTTGCTACTAAGTTTCAATGAAAAAAGTCACAGAGTATTACTCTGTGACTTTCATTTTGGTTTTTTTGGACGATGGACTTTCGTTCTCGTTGAAAACTTTTATCGTTTCATAATAGTAATCAAGAATTTGTTCCGATGGTTTCTGCCAGCTGTATTTCTCTGCTTCAGCTCTTGCGTTGCTGCACAGTTCTTCATACAGATCATCATCTTCCAGACGCTTAATAGCAGCGATCATGCTTTCTGTATTCTCATTTTTAAACAGCAGGCCTGTTCTGCCGTCTTCTACCTGTTCCATGGTAGGCCCGCTCTTCGCTGCAACAACCGGCAGCCCGGAAGCCATCGCTTCAAGAATAACCAACCCGAGCGTCTCTGTTACAGATGGGAAAATTAAAGCATCCGATGAAGCAAACGCTTGAGCAAGTTCCTCTCCGTGGAGCAACCCTGTAAACACCGTATTGGTTCCTTCAAACGTCTTTTCCAGCTGGTCTTTGACAGGCCCTTCCCCGACGATGGCAAGCGATATATCGTCCCTTGATTCAAGTAAAGGCTTCAGCTTATGGATCTCCTTCTCAGGCGCCAGTCGCCCTACGAAAACAAGAAGCTTATTCTCCGTATTACCGTCGGAAAGTCTTTCTCTCATCGCAGAAGTCCGATGCCGCGGATGATAGTGATCCACAGCCACCCCCCGATCCCAAACACTTACGTTATGGAACTTCTTATCGTCAAGCTCCTGTTTAATCGCTCTCGATGTACATAAATTGACATCTGCATAGTTGTGCAGCTTCCTGAAATACCACCATACGAGCGGCTTGAATGGATAAAGCCTGTAATAATCAAGATACTTCGGTACATGGGTATGATAGGATGCAATCAACGGGTAATTTAACTTGTCCGCATAATACACCCCTGAGACCCCGACGAGGGCCGGATTAACGACGTGAACCAGGTCTGGATCATGTTTGACCAGAAGCTCCTTTACGCGTCGCTGTGGGAGCGAAAACTCTTTGGATCTGTAAAAAGGCATGGTTGTCGGTTTAACCCCTTCGACAATCGCCCCTTCATATTCTGTCACTCCAAGATCCGGAGCAATGACTATGACTTCATGCTCTTGGTTGATCAGGTATTTGATTGCTTCCTTTAATCTTGTTACGACTCCATCCGTGGATGGAAGGAATGTTTCGGTAATAATGGCGATTTTCAAAGCGGAAAACTCCCTACTTCCAAGTAATGGACGGCAATACGTTCTCTTTAATAATACGGTCTTTATGTTCGATCGCTGTTTTAAGAATGCCCCGAATGACATCATCTGTCAGAAGGTGCGGTTCCAGTCCCAAGTCTTTCAGTTTCGTATTCACCGCATTGTAATAATGGTCTTCATTCTCAATTCGCGGGTTTTCAATCTGTTGGACATTTGTGTTCAGTCCTTCTTCTTTCGCTATCTGCTGGACACGTTCCGCAAGCTCCATGACGGAAAACCACTCTGTGAACTGGTTGAATACACGGAATTCTCCTTTGTCAGCAGGGTTCTCTGCTGCAATTTCCACGCAGCGGACGGTATCCTCGATGTTAAGGAAAGCCCTTGTCTGCCCTCCGCTTCCATACACCGTCAAATCATGACCAATTGCTGCCTGGTTGATAAAACGGTTAAGAGCCGTACCGAAGACACCGTCATAGTCTACTCGGTTCACAAGCAGCGGATCAAGCGCCGTCTCCTTGGTATGTAGACCGTAAACAATGCCCTGATTCAAGTCTGTCGCACGGATTCCCCAAATCTTACACGCAAACATGATGTTATGGCTGTCGTGCACTTTGGACAAGTGATAGAAAGAACCCGGCTGTTTCGGGTAAGGAAGCAGGTCTTTACGTCCTTTATGTTCTATTTCAATATATCCTTCTTCTATATCAATATTCGGTGTTCCGTATTCACCCATCGTGCCGAGTTTAATCAGATGGCACTCCGGTGCAAATTCTTTAATGGCATACAGCACGTTTAAGTTACCGATGACATTGTTTGATTGAGTATAGACCGCATGTTCGCGGTCAATCATGGAATAAGGCGCGGACCGCTGTTCGGCGAAATGCACAAAAGCTTCCGGCTCTGTCTGACGGAATACTTCGCTCAGGAAATCGTAATGATTCAAATCCCCGATAAATGTCTTGATTTCTTTACCGGTCACTTCTTTCCACTTCGCTACCCGTTCTTCCAGAGTGGCGATTGGTGTCACGGAATTGGACCGCAGCTCATCGTCATATTTCCTGCGTACTAAATTATCTACGATGGTTACATCATGACCTTGCTTGGATAGGTATAATGCTGTCGGCCAACCGCAAAAACCGTCTCCCCCTGCTACAATAATTCTCATAATCCTACCTCCTAGTAACATCTAGCATACTCGTATTCCTTTTTGCGCAGTAAACCGTCCGATGCACCTTTCATGTGCACCTAAGGTCTCTACGTTTTTGACTTTACCATTAATTCAATTTTGAAACAATTAATTACTGGCTAAGTATTTGTGAACTATGTAAGAAATAAAAGACCATGCTGTTTATATGCCTGAGAATTATAATACCCCAACCGGTCTATCCCTTAAACGTATCTATTAGGAAAAACAAGTAAAAGAAAGACGCATAGACCTTTTCAGATCTGTGCGCCTCTCTTTTTAATGCTGATTTGCATCATCTTCTGTTTTCTTCTCTCGTTCTGACGGCTGATCAGATTCGTCTTCCCTTTCTTCCTTTGCAGCAGCCGCTTCTTTGTACTTCTCTTCCTCTTTATGAAAGGAATGGACAGCACCTCTGGACACATAACTCTCCAGCATCGCCTTCAAATCCATCCCGGTCGTTTCCTTCAGTGATTCCTGAATACCGAGCATCGTAGACGTAACACTGCTGGCAACTTTTGCAGTGCCGCCTTTGCTGTCCTGTCCCCCCATATCAATCACTTTCATATCTTTGATTTGACTGAGCGGCTGAGAAACTTTTTCTGCGTATTCTGGAAGAACGTTGATCAGCATTTCCATTATGGCCGCTTCTCCGTAATGCTCCATTGCTTTCGCCATTCGTTCTTTCGACTCCGCTTCTGCAATTCCGCGTTGACGAATGACTTCTGCTTCTGATTCCCCTTTAATTCTTTCATTATCCGCTTCCGCCTGAGCCCGTTTTGTTACTTCATAAGCCTCTGCATCTGCAATCGACCGTCTCCGTTTGTTTTCTTCCGCTTCTAATTCAACGGCTCGTTTTTTCTCAATATACTGGACTTGGAGCTCTTCTTCTTTGATCTGCTGAGCGAGCTTTTGACGTTCCAGTTCTCCTGCCTGCTCTGCATTCGCTTTGGCGCGGTTTGTTTCCTTCTCAAATTCTGCTTCTTTGATATCTTTTTCTTTTCTTGACTCTGCAACAGCAGTCAAACGGCGGTTTTCTTCATCCTGCGCTTCCTGGTCATTCTTCGCCTGATAGATGCGTGTTTCTTTCGTTGCATCGGATTCAGCCATGTTGGCTTTTTTTTGCACTTCCGCAATATGAGGACGCCCCAGTGCATCTATGTAACCATTCTCCACATCTACATCCTCGACATCATTCAAGGCGAATGAAGTGATTTCGAACCCCATTCCCTTTAGATCAGACTCTGCAATTTTCTTCACTTGTGTATTAACTTCTTTGAAGTCGTTATAGATTTTTTCAATAGGAAGGGAGGCAATGATGGAACGAAGATGTCCGTTTAAGACGTCTTTTAGCTCCTCTTCCCTTTCTTTTTGCTTTTTCCCTAAAAACTTCTCGGCAAAATTGGCCATAATTGCAAGTTCGCTTCCAATACTGATGACGGCTGTACTTGCCACCCGAACCGGAATCCCTTCTTTTGTGTAGGCTTTTTCTGAGTTTACCTGCAGCTGGAAGGATGTAAGATCAATAGGCGTTGCGGTTTGGAACATTCTAAGCCGGTAGCCTCCGCCACGGATGATCTTGACGGACCTCCCGTTATCGTCTTCAAACACATTCTTCTCCTGCTCCGGGTCCCCGAGCTTCGGTCCTGTCACAATCAGTGCTTCATTGGAACTCGCTGTCTTGTAACGCAGGCGGAAAATAATCAGGGTAATGATCCCAGCTATAATGGCGATGATACCGACAACCCCAAGTATCAACAAAGTAATTGCTCCTTCAAACATCTTTCTCTCTCCTTTATTGTACATTTGTCATTCGTGGATAAATATCCCATGACTTTTCCCACCGTATAGAAAATGATAGAAATTTTCAACCTTTTCCAAGGAATTATTTGTGAAAAATGCGCAAACATTCCTCCATCCTTATTAATCATGTATAATAAAAAGAAAGACAATTCTGAATTCTGGGGGTTTTTGCTTATGTCCAAGCACGAAAATGTATGGATGCCTGATCCCACGCAGGCTGAATCTACCCGGTTATTCCAATGGATGAAAAAACTTGGATTTACTGATTATGACTCTTTTCACCAAAAGTCTGTAGAAGACCCCGACTGGTTCTGGAAAGAAGTTGTAAACGAGCTTGGAGTGGAGTGGTACACCCCATTTAAGAAAACGCTGGATCTCTCCGCCGGTCCTGCGTTCCCGAAATGGTTTGATGGTGGTATAATGAATGTCGCTCATTTGGCTTTGGATCGATGGGCAGGGAACCCTTTTAAGAAGAACGCTGTCGCTCTCTACTGGGAAGGTGATGATGGTGTGCGCCTTTCTTATACGTACCAAGAGCTCCATGACGAAGTGAACCGCATTGCAAATGGTTTGAATAGTCTTGGAATCACACAAGGAGACAATGTCCTTCTGTACATGCCGATGATTCCCGAAACAGTGATTGCTATGCTCGCCCTGTCCAAAACAGGCGCCGTTTTCTCACCAGCATTCTCCGGTTACAAGGAAGAAGCACTTCTGTCTAGATTAAAGGCTTCCAAGGCAAAAGCTCTCATTACTGCGGATGGTTTCTTCCGGCGCGGCAAATCGATTCGAATGAAAGACGAAGCAGACCTTGCTGCTGATCATTGTCCTGCCCTTGAACACATTATTGTTGTAGAAAGGACAGGTATAGAAATCGACTGGAATCCTTACAGGGATGTACAGTGGTCTTCTTTAAGGAAAAATGGTAACGCTTTCAAAACAGAACCCATGCATGCAGACGATCCTTTTATGATTATTTATACGTCAGGAACGACTGGAAAACCAAAAGGAGCTGTCCATTCTCACGCCGGTTTTCCGATAAAAGCGGCATTTGACGCAGGTATCTGTATGGATGTCCGAGCAGGGGACACGGTGTTCTGGTACACGGATATGGGATGGATGATGGGGCCTTTTCTCGTCTATGGAGGCCTGATTAACGGAGCTTCCGTCGTACTTTTCGAAGGAACACCGGACTATCCCGCCCCCTCACGGTTATGGGAACTGGTTGAACGGTACAAGGTGACTCACTTAGGGATATCCCCCACTCTCGTCCGTTCGTTAATGAGGCACGGGAAAGAGTGGCTGCGACAACATGATAAAACCTCTTTGAAGCTCATTGCATCCACTGGAGAACCATGGAATCCCGATCCCTGGCACTGGCTGTTTAAGCATGCCGGTCAGAAAAAAGTACCGATCTTCAACTATTCCGGCGGTACGGAAATTTCGGGAGGGATTTTAGGAAATGTATTGATCAAGCCGATTCAACCGGTCACGTTCAATGCAGCACTTCCAGGTATGGATGCGGATGTATGGAATGAGCGAGGGGAATCTGTAACGAATGAAGTAGGAGAGCTGGTTATCAAAACTCCGTGGGTAGGGATGACAAATAGTTTTTATCAAGATGATAAACGTTACCTATCCACTTACTGGAACCGTTTTAAAGACACGTGGGTCCACGGAGACTGGGCTTTAAAAGATGAAAAAGGTTATTTTACCATTACCGGGCGATCGGATGATGTCCTCAATGTAGCCGGAAAAAGGCTTGGTCCTGCTGAAGTCGAATCGGTCCTTGTTGATCACGAGGCCGTTAGTGAAGCAGGTGTCATCGGGGTCCCGCATGCAATCAAAGGAGAAGAGCCTGTCGCCTTCGTCATCTTGTCCCCCTTGTACGAAGAAGGAGATGTCCTTTTAGAAGAATTGCAGCTATATATGGAAAGGAAACTTGGCAAAGCGCTTGCCCCGAAGCGCATGCATTTCGTCAAAGATTTACCAAAAACGAGAAATGCGAAAGTGATGAGAAGGGCCATCAAATCCGCATATTTGAATCATTCATCCGGTGATTTGAGTGCGCTTGAAAATCCGGATACGGTCGAAGAAATAAGGAAGATCGGTGCTTCCCATTTGAATGAGAGAGAATAAAAAAAGCCCCTGGTCCAAGAAGGATCAGGGGCTTTTTTTAAACGGGATAAACACCGTGCTTTCTTTCTGTGAAGATGATGTCCTTTCGTTCGTAAGCCTGGAAACGAATAGCCAAGGCAGAACGAAGTGCATCCGGTTCCACTATATCATCTATGATCATTTCAGATGCCAGTCTATATACATCAATGTTCTCCTTATACTCCTGCTGCTTTTCCTGAATAAAAGCGGGACGGTCCTCTTCCGGAAGTTCCGCTATTTTGTTTGCATACACAGCGTTCACGGCTGCTTCCGGTCCCATGACGGCAATTTGAGCAGACGGAAGAGCAAGACATGCATCCGGTTCAAACGCAGGACCTGCCATAGCATACAATCCCGCACCATATGCTTTTCTTACAATCACTGATATTTTAGGAACGGTCGCTTCACTCATGGCAGACAGCATTTTGGCCCCGTGCCGAATGATTCCGGCGCGTTCCACCTTTGTTCCGATCATGAAGCCTGGAATATCGGCAAGAAAGAGAAGGGGTATATGGAACGCATCACATAGCTGAATGAACTTAGCAGCTTTATCTGCAGAATCAGGAAACAGGACACCGCCTTTTGCACGCGGCTGGTTGGCAATCACACCGATACTTCTTCCTTCGATTCGTGCGAGACCTGTAATGAGTTCGGGCGCAAACTTCTTTTTGATTTCACAGAAAGAACCTTCATCAATCAACCTGTCTATCAGCTGATACATATCAAAGGGCGCATTTTGATTGGAAGGGATCAAGTCACCGATGGATTTGTCAAAGTCTCCCGGTGCAAGTGGCGTCTTTTTCTTCGGCCGCTCCTTATGGCTCTGCGGGAAGTAGCTTAAATAGTCCCTTGCAAATTGGACAGCTTCCGATTCATCTTTGGCGAGAACATCGCCACAACCGGAAACCGAACAGTGCATTCTTGCCCCGCCCATTTCTTCCAATGACACTTTCTCACCGATAACTTTCTCTGCCATTCTCGGGGATCCAAGATACATAGAAGCATTACCATCGACCATGACAACGATGTCGCAGAAAGCCGGGATATAAGCCCCACCTGCTGCAGATGGACCGAAGAGAAGGCAGACCTGAGGGACACGACCGCTCAATTTTATTTGATTGTGAAAAATTCTACCGGCTCCGCGTCTGTTCGGAAACATATCGATTTGATCTGTAATACGTGCTCCTGCGGAATCAACGAGATACAGCATCGGCAGATTAAGTTTCATTGCTGTTTCCTGGATGCGTATGATCTTCTCTACCGTTCGTGCCCCCCACGAGCCTGCCTTCACAGTTGAATCGTTAGCCATCACACAGACATCTTCTCCGTTAATTTTTCCTATTCCCGTCACAACACCGTCCGCAGGGAGTGATTCGTCCATACAGTTTGCAAAGAAAGCATCTTCCACATCGATATCGTCGTCAAAAAGCAGTCTCAGGCGTTCACGGACAAACAATTTCCCCTTTTGGGCATTTTTTTCATGATACTTTTCCGCCCCGCCTGCCTTAATCCGCTGCTTATTTTCTTTCCACGTTTTTTCATTGGGCATTGTCTTCTCCACGTTTATTCTCCTTTATAATCCGGCTTCCTTTTTTCTTTAAATGCATTCAACCCTTCCAGGCGGTCTTTGGTGGGAATGGTTACTTCGTAGCAGGAGTGTTCGATTTTCAAGCCGGCTTCCAGATCTGCATCCAGCCCTTCCTGAATTGCTTTTTTTGCCTGTTTCAGTGCTGTTGGTGCATTGCGTGCGATGGCACAGGCGAAATCTTTTGCTTCAGATAATAAGAACTGCGGCTCATACACATATTCGACAAGACCGATGGCTTGAGCTTTATCCGCCTCCACCGGCTTTGCAGAGTAGATCATAGCTTTTGCTTTCCCTGGTCCGATTAGGCGGGGCAGGCGCTGCGTACCTCCCGCGCCCGGAATGATGGCAAGCGACGTTTCCGTCAACCCTGCTTTTGCAGAACTGCTCATAAACCGGATATCGCAGGCAAGAGCAAGCTCAAGCCCGCCTCCATAAGCAGCACCGTTCATTACTGCAATCGTTGGAATGGACAACGTTTCCAGAAGTCGAAACGTACTGCCGATCTTCTCCACTGCCGCCAGTACCTCTTTTTCGCCCATTTCCGCCCGTTCTTTCAAATCAGCGCCTGCGGAGAATGCTTTGTTTCCGCTCCCTGTTATTAAAAGCACACGTATCTCCGGCCGCCGCTGAATATCTTTGAGCGTTTCTTCCAATTCATCCAATAACCCGCTGGAAAGGGCATTGGCACTCGATGGTCTGTTTAATGTCAGCAGATACACATGGGTATCCAAAGCCTCCAGTTTCGTGAACGTATCCATCAACCTACCTCCTCTTTAGCGGCTATCTGTCTTTGATGGCTCGGCAGACGTTTTCCGAGCTCTTGCTCAAGGAAGCAGCTGCCTTCCTTAGTTTTCTTCATTAATTCCCGTCTCGATCCCCATACGATGAAGCATGTGAACGAGGTCATCTGTTGCAAGATTTCCTGAAGCTCCCTCGGCATAGGGACATCCACCAAGCCCGCCGAGAGATGCATCAAAGATGGTGATTCCATGTTGAAGAGCCACCGTCACATTTGCAAGCGCCATTCCGTTGGTATTATGAAAATGGAGCGCCGCATGTTCCAAAGAGACTCTCTCTTTCATGTACTCAAGAAAAAGGTCGACCTGCTTCGGATCGGCCGTCCCGATGGTATCGCCGAGAGATATTTCGTCCACCCCCATCTTCAAAAGTGTCTTTGCGACTGCTGCTGTCTGCTCGAATGGGACATGTCCTTCATAAGGGCAACCGAATACACAAGAAATATAACCCCTTACCTTTTTTCCTTCCTGCTTGGACTCTGTGATGACTTCTTGCAGAACAGGATACGTCTCGTTGATGGTTTTGTTGATATTCTTCTTATTGTGTGTTTCACTCGCCGACATAAAGACAGCTACTTCATCGACACCGTTATCCAGCGCTTTGCGCAACCCCTTTACATTCGGAACGAGAGCAGCGTAGGTCGTTCCGGGATTTCTGTCGATGGACCGCGCCACTATATCAGCATCCTTCAGTTGTGGAATCCACTTCGGATGAACGAAAGAACTGAATTCAATATATTCATACCCGGCAGCAGAAAGAAGATTTATCCATTCCACCTTCCGCTCCCATGGAACCTCTACCGCTTCATTCTGTAACCCGTCGCGCGGACCGACTTCCTTTATCTTTACTTTCTCAGGGAATGAGATCATAGGACCCTCCTATTCAATGACTGCGATCGTATCTCCTTCATTGACAAAGTCGCCTTCTGCAACCTTCATCTCCTTTAGGACACCGGAGTATTCTGCCGTGATTGGTATCTCCATTTTCATTGACTCCAAGATTACGACATCCTGCCCGTCCTCTATCGAATCTCCTTCTTTTGCTACCAATTTCCATACACTTCCTGCCATCGAAGCCTTCACTTCCTTCATCTCTTCATCCTCCTCATTTCGTTAACGTCGGTAAATAATGGACCTCAATAAAATCTGTTTTCGTGTCGCCAATGATGAAGTTCTCATGCGTAACGATCCGCTTCAACATCATCAAATTTGACTTAATTCCTTCTATTTCATACGCATGCACGGCTTGCGTCAGTCGTTCTACGGCTTCTTGACGGTCCCCGCCGTGGACTATTAATTTAGCAATCATTGGATCGTAGAAAGGGGTGACTTCAGAACCTTCACAGATGGCCGTCTCATGACGGATTCCATCTCCTTCGGGAAGACGAAGCTTTGTGAGTTTGCCGGGAGAGGGATAGAAAGTATTGGAGTCTTCCGCATAAATCCTCACTTCTATCGCATGCCCATTCCTTTGTACATCCTCCTGTCCAAAGGACAACGGCTCCTTAGCTGCAATGCGCAGCTGCTGCTCAACAATATCCACTCCTGTAATTTCTTCTGTAACGGGATGTTCCACCTGCAAACGCGTATTCATTTCCAGGAAATAGTGGTTCTCTTCCTGGTCTACGAGAAATTCAAGCGTACCCGCATTCGTGTAGCCGAGACTTTCCACCGCTTTCAGAGCACTTCTATACATCTTTTCCCGCGTTGCTTCAGATAGAGACGGGGATGGTGCTTCTTCGAGTACTTTTTGATGCCTGCGTTGAATCGAACATTCCCGCTCAAATAAATGAATGGCATTCCCGTGTTCGTCAGCGAGCACCTGAATCTCTATATGGCGCGGCTTGTCAATCAGTTTTTCTAAGAACATCTTGCCGTCTCCGAAAAATGTCTCCGCCCGTTTCGAGTTCCCTGCGAATGCCTTTTCCAATTCCTGCTCATTATGGACCGCCTGCATACCGATCCCTCCGCCGCCTGCCGCTGCCTTCAGCATGACGGGATAGCCGAATTCATCTGCGATTCTCTTTGCATCTTCCACAGAATCAACCGAACCATCCGTACCGGGGATAATCGGAACACCAGCACTTTTCATTTCTGCTCTAGCTTCTACTTTGTCTCCCATCTTGGCAATAACCTTTGAAGGAGGACCGATAAAAGTCATCCCTTCTTCTTCCACCTTCCTCGCAAAACCTGCATGTTCGCTTAATAGACCATACCCGGGATGAACGGCCTGTGCGCCGCACTTTACAGCGACGTCGAGAATTTTATCCGCATTTAAATAAGATTCGCTTACTCTTGGTTTACCGATAAGGTAGCTTTCGTCTGCCATGGATACAT
Source organism: Halobacillus sp. BAB-2008 (assembly GCF_000328325.1). Classification (NCBI taxonomy): domain Bacteria; kingdom Bacillati; phylum Bacillota; class Bacilli; order Caryophanales; family Bacillaceae; genus Halobacillus; species Halobacillus sp. BAB-2008. Next base: position 11,582 of record NZ_ANPF01000065.1, read on the forward strand.
ACGCACTGTCCTGGTCCGCTTCCGAATAAACAGCGACCGTTTGAATGCCCATCTTCCTGCACGTCCGAATGATCCTGGCAGCAATTTCTCCCCGGTTGGCAATCAATACTTTGGAAAACATAGGTGTTTCCTCCTCACGTTTCTGTTTGCAGTATTTCAAGCGCGCTTTCCCTTAAACGGAATTTTTGTATTTTACCGCTGGCCGTCATCGGAAACTCCTCTACGAAACAGATATACTTCGGAATTTTATGTTTCGATATACTGCCTGAACAAAACGCACGAATATCCTCTTCTGCCAATGTGACGTTTGCCTTTGGAATGAGAAATGCCATGACTTCTTCCCCGAATTTCTCATCAGGCACTCCAACGATCTGTACATCGAGAACGTCCGGATGTTTATATAAGAACTCTTCGATTTCTCTGGGATAGACGTTTTCGCCTCCACGGATGATCATGTCCTTGATTCTTCCGGTAATTTCGATATATCCTTCCGTACTGCAGACAGCAACATCTCCCGTATGCAGCCATCCGTCCGGATCAACAGCCGCTTCCGTTGCCTCTTCATTCTTATAATATCCTGCCATTACTAAATATCCGCGTGTGCACAGTTCACCTGGTACACCCGGAGGAAGCTCTTCTCCGGTGGCCGGTTCGATTATTTTCACTTCGACATGCGGATGGACGCGGCCGACGCTCGTCACACGAAGGTCGATCGGGTCATCGGCTCTCGTTTGAGTAATCACCGGGGAGGATTCCGTCTGTCCGTATGCAATGGTTATTTCTCCTGCACCCATGTCGTCCATCACCCGCTTCATCACTTCCATCGGACAAGTCGAACCTGCCATGATGCCGGTACGGAGGGTTGTCGGTTTCCATTTTTCGAAATCTTCATGGTTCAATTCAGCAATGAACATCGTCGGGACACCATGAAGCGCTGTACAAGATTCGTTCGTAACCGCTTTTAATACTTCCAGAGGATCGAACTGCTCTAAAATAACCATTGTCGCGCCTTTAGAAACCGCCGCCAAAGTTCCTAGTACGCATCCGAAGCAGTGGAAGAAAGGAACCGGTATACATAGGCGGTCTTCGTTTGTAAGCCGCATGCAGTCGGCCACCTGGTTTCCGTTATTCACGATGTTATGGTGACTTAACATGACGCCTTTAGGGAACCCTGTCGTCCCGGAAGTGTACTGCATATTAATGACATCCCGGAAATGAAGCGTCTCTTTTCTTTCTGAGAGATCCTCGTTTGAAACAGTCAGTCCCATATCGAGAAGATCCTGCCAGTTGTAGCATCCTTTATATGAGCGCTCGCTTAATACGATGACATTCTTTAGAAATGGAAGTCGTTCGCTTTCCAAAGCGCCTTTCTCACATGTTTCAAGCTCAGGACAAATTTCTTTCAAAATATCCATATAGGACGTTCCCCTGAAATCCTCTGCAAGAATGATAGTGGAAGCATCTGACTGCTTCAATAAGTATTCCAGTTCCTGAGTTCGGTAGTTCGTATTGACGGTTACGAGAACGCCACCCATTTTTCCGGAGGCAAACTGGCTTAATAGCCATTCCGGCTTGTTGTCCGCCCAAATAGCTATATGTTCTCCCTTTTCAACACCAAGAGCCATCAGGCCTTTAGCCACTTCATCCGTCATTTCTTCAAATTCCCTGTAAGTTTTCCTTATCGACAAACCAGGATAGACAAAAGCCTCCTGATCCGGATGCTGCGCTGCTTTTTCTGACAAGAGTTCCCCAACGGTCTGTTCCAATAAAGCCATAACGCTTCCTCCTTCCTTTAATTAACAGCCTAATGAGCGGGCGATAACAAGCCGCTGTATTTCTGAAGTACCTTCTCCAATTTCCAGGAGTTTCGCATCGCGCAAAAAGCGTTCCACTTCATATTCGCGCATATAACCGTATCCTCCGTGTATCTGAATCGCCTCATTTGCTGCGCGGAAAGCCGTTTCAGAGGCGAACAGTTTGGCATAGGCGGATTCTTTCGTAAATGGCTTTCCTTTATCCTTCAACCAAGCCGCCTTATGAACCATGTTCCTTGCAAGCTCGACTTCCATCGCCATATCGGCCAGTTTAAATTGAATAGCTTGAAATTTGGAAATCGGTTGACCAAATTGCTTCCGTTCTTTTGCATAGGCTAAAGCCCTGTCTAATGCAGCTTGAGCAATACCGACAGCAAGTGCCGCAATAGATATTCTCCCGCCGTCCAGCGTATAAAGAAACTGTTTGAATCCTGCCTCCGGATCTCCAAGCAGGTTTTCTTTTGGTACTATGACATGATCAAGAATAATCTCTGATGTGTTGCTGCCTCGTACTCCCATTTTGTCGTACGGACTCGTAACCTTCATGCCTTTGGTATCTTTCGGAATGATGAAAGCAGAGATGATATTTTTCCCGTCCGGACGCTTACCGGAAACGGCAGTCACAGTTATCGAACGAGCATACTCCGCATTAGTAATCCAACACTTTTCCCCGTTGATGACATAATGATCACCATTCAGTTCCGCGCGGGTTTGTGTGCCAGCGGCATCAGATCCTGCATTCGGCTCCGTCAAACCGAAAGAAGCAAGCCCCTCTCCTTTAGCAAGTGGTGTCAAAAACGTCTGTTTCTGCTCTTCTGTTCCGAAATAATAGATAGGACTTGCCCCGAGGGAAACCGCTGCAGCATAACTGAGTCCTGTGGACCCGCAAACACGTCCGATTTCTTCTACAGCAAGTGCGTAAGTCACCGTATCTCCACCGGAACCGCCGTACTCTTCCGGGAACGGAATGCCGAGGAGACCAAGCTTGCCCATTTCTTTAAAGATATCTTCTGGAAACTCCGCGTTCTTATCAATGGCAACAGCTCTCGGTCCGATAACTTTATCCGCAAAGTCACGCACCATGTTCCTCGTCATTTCCTGTTCTTTTGTCCATTCAAAATTCATAGATATCCTCCTTACAAGTTGGAAGACCGACTGGTTGGTCTGTAATCAAACAAAAAAGAAAACGCTTTCTTTTATTCGTAAAAAAAAGGCACCTTCAATAAGTGATCAAAATATGTCCGGTCCTCTCTTCCCGGTAACAAAAGGTGAAGTACGAGGTCTGTGTAGACATCTGCTATCTGTTCGATCGTATAGGGGCCGTCTTTTCTATACCATTTGTACATCCAGTTAACCATTCCGAGTATCGCCATGGCCGTAACTTCAAGAGGAAGCTCCCTTCGGAAATGTCCTGTCTTCTGCCCTTCCTCCACAATGTGAAAAATCAGCTGCTTAAATTCATCGCGTTTTTGATTTATTTTTTCTGCATAGGGTGCTTTTAAGTAGATGCTCTCTTGATAGTAGACGGAAATGTGGGGTTGATATAAGTCGAATACGTGTACGAAAGCACGTATGATCGCCTGTACCTTGGCAACCGGAGATGGATGCGTGTCGTCTGCTGCCCTCGCTTCCCTCCATACATATGTAAGAAACATGTCATGAATGACGTACAGCAGTTCATCCTTTGATTGAAAGTGGTGATAGAACCCTCCCTTGGAAGTACCGGAAGCCTGCACGATTTCATGAACGGAAACGCCGTGAAACCCATGCTTTTCAAATAAGATCAGCGAATGTCCAATGATCCTGTCCCTAAGCTCACTCATACATCACCTCCAAGCGATGAATATACATTCATCTTATCACATTTTTCTGAAAATACAACGAGGTAAAAAGAAGCACCCTGATATCAGGGCGCTTCTTATACCTTAACCGTTATCCGTATCCTCGGATTCATCACGAAAAGGGATTTCATATTCCGACTTGAGCCATGCTTCGACCACCCGTCCCTGCTCCTCTGTATCAAGGACGTAAGAACCGTTACTGTAGCGGTCATTGGCTTTGAAATCCATCGGCTTCAATTCTGTTATCTGATCCTTCTCCGTCATTAGCACGATTTGATCGTCTCGCTGCACAAGGTGCACATCAATCAACTGATGCGGGTCTTTCTTCAACTCTCTCAGCATGATGAGCCCTCGTTTGGCTCGACTTGTACATTCAAATTCTTTCAAACGCATCCGTTTCACCGCTGCTCGATGGGTATAAAGAAGGATGGAAGGGTCCTCCGATGCTTTAAAGACCTGTCCGGATACGACTTGTTCGTCTTCCTTAAGCGTGATGGCTTTCACCCCGGAAGCCCGCTGGCCGACAGTATTTACTTCCTCCTCTTTATACCATAGTCCATATGCTTTATTGGAAGCGATGAAAATATCGGAATTTCCATCTGTCAAATGGACATCCACTACTTCATCATCGTTCTTCAAGTTAATGGCGACCAAAGCTTTGGAATGCCGCTGTGCTTTATACAACCCTAATTCGCTCTTCTTCACCATTCCATTCTTCGTAAAGAAGAGGAGGTACCGGTCCGCTTCAAATGTACGAATAGGGATGGCTTCCACAATAAATTCGTTCTTATCGACCTGAACGATGTTGGATATATATTGACCAAGGTCCTTCCAGCGTATATCCGGAAGTTTATGAACGGGAAGAAACAGATACTTCCCGAGATTCGTAAATAACAGAATGGTGTCCGTTGTGTTCATCTCGAACAATCGGAGCAGATGGTCTCCGTCTTTCAGGGCGAAATCTTCCCCGTTCGAGGCACCGTATGACCGCGGGCTCGTCCGTTTCAGGTAACCGTCTTTCGTAACGGAAACAATGACGTCCTCACTTGCAACGGTAACCTCAAGATCGACCTTTAGTTCTTCCACTTTCTCTTCGATCGTTGTACGGCGGTTCTCGCTGTACTGTTTTTTCATGGAACGCAGATCTGCTTTGATGACCTTCATCATTTCCTTCTCATCACCAAGCAGTTTCTCCAAATAGGCAATTTGGTCGGCAAGCTCGGCCGCTTCTTTTTGAAGTGCCGTAATATCCGTGTTCGTCAGACGGTAGAGCTGGAGCGTAACAATGGCTTCCGCCTGCTCTTCGCTGAAGTCATACTGCATCATCAATTGGTGTTTCGCGTCTGCTTTATCCTTAGATGACCGAATGGTTGCAATGACTTCATCGAGGATGGAAATAGCTTTAATTAATCCTTCTACAATGTGCGCACGTTTCTTCGCTTTATTTAAGTCGTAGATTGACTGCCTCGTCACTACTTCTCTCTGGTGGTGGATATAGGCATCCAGCATCAAAGGTAAACTCATCAACTTCGGCGTCCGTTCGTGAATGGCAACCATATTGAAGTTGTAGGAAATCTGCAGGTCCGTATGCTTATAAAGGTAGTTCAGCACGCCTTCGCTGTTTGCATCTTTCTTCAAATCGATAACCACCCGCAGGCCCGTGCGGTCGGTCTCATCCCTAACTTCGGCGATCCCTTCCACTTTTCTATCAATACGAAGCTCGTCCATCCGTTTAACCATACTCGCTTTATTCACTTCATAAGGTATTTCATGAATAACGATCTGTTCTTTGCCGCCACGCTGCTGCTGGATTTCCGCCCGGCCGCGAAGAACGATTTTCCCTTTGCCGGTCTCATAAGCTTTTTGAATTCCGGCAACCCCCTGTATAATACCGCCCGTAGGGAAATCCGGACCTTGAATCTTCGTCATTAATTCAGGGACTGTGGATTTCGGCTTATCGATGCGCATGATTACCGCATCGATGACTTCGCCTAAATTATGAGAAGGTATCTCGGTAGCATACCCAGCGGATATCCCTGTAGACCCGTTTACAAGCAGACTGGGAAACTTGGCAGGAAGAACGGTCGGTTCCTCAATCGTATCATCGAAGTTAGGAATGAATTCAACCGTCTGCTTTTCAATATCCCGCAGGAGCTCCGAGGATATTGCAGACAGCCTGGCTTCTGTATAACGCATGGCCGCGGGCGGATCTCCATCTACGCTGCCGTTGTTCCCGTGCATTTCCACAAGCGGATGCCGCACCTTCCACGTCTGACTCAAGCGCACCATTGCTTCATAGACCGAAGAATCTCCGTGCGGGTGATAATTACCAATAACTGTACCGACCGTTTTTGCCGATTTCCGGTAGGCTTTATCATGGGTATTTTTCTCTTGGTGCATGGCATAAAGAATCCGCCGTTGCACCGGCTTCAAGCCGTCCCTTGCATCCGGGAGGGCCCTTTCCTGGATGATGTATTTACTGTATCTCCCGAAGCGGTCTCCGAGAACTTCCTCTAATGGTAAATCTAAAAACTTTTCTGCCTCAGACAACAGGAGGTCCTCCTTTTACGATTGGATTTTATCATTTTCTAATATATTCGCTTCGTCTTCCATTCCGAAAGCGACGTGGGATTCAATCCATTTCCGTCGAGGTTCTACTTTATCCCCCATCAGTGTCGTCACACGGCGTTCTACACGAGCAAGATCATCGATGGTGACTCGAATCAATGTACGTGATTCCGGATTCATCGTCGTTTCCCAAAGCTGATCTGCGTTCATTTCCCCTAAACCTTTGTAACGTTGGATCGAATAACCATTCTTGAATTCTTTTAATAATTTCTGCATGCCTTCTTCATCCCAGGCGTATTCGACTTTCTCCTTCTTGCCTTTGCCTTTACTCACCTTATACAACGGCGGGAGAGCGATGAAGACTTTGCCAGCTTCTACAAGCGGCCTCATATAACGAAAGAAGAACGTCAAAAGAAGCACCTGAATGTGCGCTCCGTCAGTGTCCGCATCGGTCATGATGACGATTTTATCGTAATTGCAGTCTTCTAATGTGAAGTCTCCTCCGACACCCGCACCGATTGTGTGAATGATCGTGGAAATCTCTTCATTTTTAAAGATGTCAGCAATCTTGGCTTTTTCTGTATTGATAACTTTACCACGAAGCGGAAGGACAGCCTGGAATTTTCGATCCCTTCCTTGTTTCGCTGAACCACCGGCAGAATCACCCTCTACAAGATAGAGCTCATTCTTCTGTGCGTTCTTCGACTGGGCAGGAGTCAGCTTCCCGCTCAACAACGTATCTTTGCGCTTCCTCTTCTTGCCGGATCTCGCATCTTCCCTTGCTTTACGAGCAGCCTCTCTTGCCTCTTTAGCTTTGATCGCTTTTTTAATCAGCATGGAAGAAATGTCCGGATTCTCTTCCAGGAAGTAGGAAAGCTTCTCAGCGATGACACTGTCCAAGGCTGATCTTGCTTCCGATGTCCCGAGCTTGCTCTTTGTCTGGCCTTCAAACTGCAGCAGCTCTTCAGGGATACGCGCAGAAATGACAGCTGTAAACCCTTCTCTGATATCGTTACCTTCCAGGTTCTTATCCTTATCCTTCAACAGCTGTGCTCTTCTTGCATAGTCATTAAAAATACGTGTAATCGCTGTCTTCGCTCCCGACTCGTGGGTACCGCCGTCTTTCGTCCGTACATTGTTTACGAAGGACAAGATGTTCTCAGCAAAACCATCATTGAATTGAAAAGCGAAATCCAATTCAATACCGGACTGGCTGCCCTCAAATGACACGACAGGATGAAGCGTATCTTTCTCCTCGTTTAAGTAACCGACGAACGACTCCAACCCATCGTTATATTGATAAACTTCCTGAACTTTTTCATTCCGTTCATCAACCAGGATGATTCGGAACCCCTTTAGAAGAAAAGCCGCTTCGCGAAGCCTTTCCGATAACGTTTCCAGGTTGAACTTCGTAACTGAGAAAATGGTCGGATCAGGCTTAAATCGGATGGTCGTACCTGTCTTCCGCGTCTTCCCTTTATTCTCAAGAGACGTAACCGGAACACCGCCGTTCTCGAACCGTTGATAGAACTTCTCTCCGTCCCTGGCAATATGAACTTCCAGCCATTCCGAAAGAGCATTTACAACAGAAGCACCTACGCCATGCAGACCTCCCGACGACTTATAACCGCCTTGACCGAATTTCCCTCCGGCGTGCAGGACAGTCAAGATGACTTCCGGGGTCGGCTTTCCTGTTTTATGCATTCCCGTCGGCATTCCGCGCGCTTCATCCTCGACAGAAACACTTCCATCTTTGTGGAGCGTGACAGTCATTTGTTCGCCGAAACCAGACAATGCTTCATCGATGGCGTTATCGACGATTTCATAGACAAGGTGATGGAGTCCGCGATGATCGGTGGATCCGATATACATCCCCGGCCGCTTTCGGACAGCCTCCAGTCCCTCTAGTACTTGTATGGAATCATCTGTGTATGTTTGATTTTGACTCGACAATTTACCATCGGCTCCTTTCTTAACCAACAACTATTACCATAATAGAACAAACGTTCGATTGTGTAAACGAATTTTACATATGGAACCTCAAGAGACCCTATGGAATAAGTCAGGGATTACCTTGACCTTTCTTATACCCCCTAAGAGAAGCTTGTTGTTCATTCAAAAAAAGTGTATTGCACTGACAACAAAAAACATCGCTTGTTATATTGTAGCGATTTTATATGGTTTCGCAAACATAATTCTTCCAAAAAAAACGAAAAAACCCCCGCAGATGCAGGGATTTAAACGAAAAATCACAGATATATCATCGATAAAGGGCATGAGCCACTTTGATACACAAATCCATGATGACAAGTTTGGAATCATCTTTCAGTATATCATAAGCTCCCTCGTGAATAACGCCTTGTTGAGCCCAGAACGCTTTCGCATTGACGTTTTTGGCTTCTTCAGCGATTTCAGGAAGATATTCAGAACGTCGAAAGACATTGATAATGTCAATGGGTCCCTCCACCTCCGCAAGGCTTGCTACTGCTTTTTGACCGAGCACTTCCTCAACAGCCGGATTGACGGGGATGATTTCATAACCTGCCTGCTGCATCGCCTCGCTTACCTGATACGATGTACGGTGCGGCTTATCAGAGAGGCCGATGACGGCAATACGCTTCGAGTTTTGGAGCAGTTCTTTTATCTCTTGTTTCGATGGATTTTGAAAGGTCACGTTAACGCCTCCTATTCTTCGATTAAACCTTCCTCAACCAAATATTCGCTTGCAACATCAGCCGGGGAACGGTCTTCATAATCTACCTGATAGTTCATTTCTCTCATTTCTTCATCGGAGATCTTTCCTGACAACTGATTCAGGATTTCCTCAAGCTCCGGATGCTCTTCCAGTGTTTCCTGCTTCATCAATGGTGCACTTGATAAGGCGGGAAAAGGTTCTTCGTATCCTCCAACACTTTTAGGTTTAATTCTACCATATAACTATCCGTGGCATAAGCGTCAATGATATCCACATCTCCGCTCGATATAGCACCTTGACGGAGACCGGGATCCATGGTCCTCACTTCGGCAAGATCGAGCCCGTACAGCTCTTTCATCCCTTGATAGCCGTCTTGTCGGTCGTTAAATTCCAAGGTGAAACCTGCAGTCAGCTGATCTTCCACAGCTTTTAAATCTTCCATGGTTTCCAGGTTGTAACGTTCTGCTATTTCTTCCGTGGTGGCAACCGTGTACGTATTATTAAATGCCATCGGCTCCAAATAAGCCATATCGTACGTTTCTGCCATCCCACGCTTTGCCTGAAGATAGACTTCCTTCTTATCGTTGCTTTCTGCCTCTTCATCAAGGAGGGATACAATGGCTGTTCCGGTGAACTCCGGATAGATATCAATACTTCCTTCCTCGAGTGCACTGAAGACCAGGTCCGTTTTCCCTAAATTAGCCTGCAAGCCGACTTGGAGGTCGGTCTCGTCTTCTATCAAAAGCTTATACATATTAATAAGGATAGCAGGCTCCGATCCAAGCTTGGCACCGAGAACAAGGTCATCTTTCCCTTTGCCTCCGAATGCGAGCGGCCCCACAGCGATAAGTGCAGCGATTACCAATAAACTGATTAATGATCGGAATCCGGACTTCGCTGATGTTCGTTCAAATAAACGCAAAATCAAATCGAGAAGGATGGCAAGCAGCGCCGCAGGTATCGCACCAAGAAGAATGAGATTGGCATCGCCGCCGCGGTCGAGCCCAAGCAGAATTAGATCACCGAGCCCGCCTGCTCCGATTAAGGCTGCAATGGTCGTCGTCCCTACGATCAGGACCATAGACGTCCTTATTCCTGCCATAATGATCGGCATCGCCAAAGGCAGTTCCACTTTAGACAACCTTCGGAAAGAGGACATGCCCATACCTGTAGCCGCTTCCTTCAAAGCAGGATCGACCCCTTTGATACCTGTGTACGTGTTACGCAGGATCGGAAGTAGTCCGTAGGCGGTCAAAGCAATAACTGCCGGTGTCTGACCGATCCCGAACAGCGGAATAAGAAAAGCCAGGACGGCAAGGCTGGGGATCGTTTGCAGGACTGCCGTAAGTCCGATGATCGGTTCTGCAATTTTCTGTTTGCGCGTCAACAGTAAACCGAGAGGGACAGAAATCAACGTAGCAATGACGAGTGATATAATGGAGATTTGCAGATGTTCCCATATCTTCTCAAGCAGAATGTCCTGTCTCTGGCTGAACACTTCGATGAATTGATTCATACCTCTTCCTCCTTCGACTGGCTTTTGAGAAAGAGAACGATATCTTTATAGGACAGTGTTCCGATCAGCTTATTGCCGCGAACGACAGGCAGGCTGTCATACTTGTGTTTCTCAAACAGGGCAACTGCATCTTTCAAGACCATCCCATTATCCAGTTCCGGAACAACCTCCCGGCGTCCATCCATGACTGCTCCGCCGTTCGTACCATCGGACTTGCGAAGATGAAACATTCCATGAGTCGGTACACGGCCGCTCTCGTAATCGTCCACAGAATAAACAGCATCGTCGGATTGTTCCATAATGACGTCGACCGCCGTCTGCCACGGTGTTTTTCTTGAGCCGATGAAATCCTCCACGAAGCTGTTCACCGGGTTAAGGACAAGGTTTTGCGGGGTGTCCAGTTGGACGATTTCCCCTTCTTTCATCAAGCAGATCCGATCCCCGAGTGCCAGTGCCTCATCCATATCATGGGTAACGAAAACAATCGTCTTCTTAATCTCCTGCTGAAGCGAACGTATATCCTTTTGAAGCTGCTCTCTGCTGATCGGATCGAGAGCACTGAACGGTTCGTCCATCAAAATGATTTCAGGATCGGCAGCGAGAGCACGTATGACACCGACCCTTTGCTGCTGACCACCGGACAATTCACTCGGCTTACGCTTCCTGTGTTTATCAGGGTCCAGTCCGACCATATGCATCAGCTCATCGATACGGGCCGATAGATCTTTTTTCTTCCATTTTTTCATCTCGGGTACTACGGCAATATTCTCTTCGATGGTCATATGTGGAAACAGAGCGATTTCCTGCAGGACATAACCGATGTTCCAGCGCAGTTCATGAATGTTGTACTCTTTAATATCCTTGTTATGTATCTCTATTAATCCTTCCGTCGGTTCAATGAGACGATTGATCATTTTCATCGTCGTCGTTTTTCCGCATCCGCTCGGCCCGATGAGGGCGAGAAGTTCTCCTTCGCGAACGTCAAAATTAACGTCTTTTAACGCCGTGGTTCCGTCCGGATAGGTTTTTGTCACATCTTTAAACGTAATCATCGTTTTCCTCCTGTAAACAAGTTAGCTGGCATCATATTTATATATCCATTTTCCTATATGGATAAACCTTCAGCGGAAAGTTTGGTCTGTCAAATCCCCCCATGTTCGTTTCCCCTATCCATTTATCTAAGAACTGCTCCAAAAAAACTTGTAATGAACCGTTCAATTGGTATAATAAAGAGTCGTCGGAGCGACCCTCGCTCCCTTTAATCAGTACATACTAGAAATGCAGAAAATTGGACCAACAGCCTTTTCCTTTGCCCTCGCAGCAGGAAAAAAGTATTTGGACAGACAGTTCTTTAACTGGACTACACATGATAAACTATTACTATGAAAGGAGATGAACGCCATGGAGTATGCTCTATATATAGTTCTCGCCTATATTTTAGGCTCGATCCCTTCCGGCCTGATTGTTGGAAAAATCGGCTACGGTACAGACATCCGTGAGCATGGAAGCGGAAACCTCGGAGGAACGAATACGTTTCGGGTACTTGGCATGAAAGCTGGCCTCATCGTTACAATATCAGATATTCTGAAAGGAACCTTGGCTGCAGCAATCCCTTTCTTCGCCGGTGCTGACGTCATTCCTCTTGTCATAGGTATATTTGCAGTCATTGGACATATGTATCCTGTCTTTGCAGGTTTCAAAGGAGGAAAAGCGGTCGCTACATCTGCCGGTGTCATCTTAGGCGTGAACCCGCTCGTATTTCTGATTTTGGTCTTATCTTTCTTCATCCTTTTGTATATCAGTAAATATGTCTCCCTGTCATCGATGATCAGCGGAGTTATCGGCATTATTGCAGCCGTTCTCACCAAAGATTTCGGTTTGAGTATAATCATTGGATTATTTACGGTTTTCGTCATTTATCGGCACCGATCCAACATTAAACGGATCATCGACAAGACCGAACCGAAAATTACCTGGATGTGAATATCCATGAAGGAAGCTTATCCTTTCCGGGATAGGCTTTATTTTATAGCATACCCTAAAGGATAGTGCACATCCTGCAAGCATTCCGTTGTATATTTAGAAGTACATATTGTATACTTTCACATATATTGAAGGTCTGAAAGGAGTCATTGTCATGAACAAGACAGAGCTTAATACAAACAAACAACTTCCTTCTAAAGAAGAGCGCCATAAGCTTTTCGGATCCGTAGCACCGGGACCGCGCACAAAGCCTATGGAAAAAGATAAAATGGCCGATCTGCAAAACTCAAGAAAAGATTTCTTATTTGATATCGATATGGTCGGGATTTCGAATGTAAAGCATCCGATTCGGATTCCGAGCGACCTCACACCTCAGATCCAAACAACCATCGGTACTTTTTCTTTCGGTTCTTCGATTGAAAAAGGCAGTAAAGGAACAAATATGAGCCGCTTCACAGAGCAGCTCGACAAGTATCATAACGAAGGCTTCGCCGTCGATATAGCTACATTGAAGCAGTTCACAGAGGAACTTGCGGAACGCCTGAAACAAAAAGACGCAGAAGTAGAAGTAACCTTCCCTTGGTTTTTTGAACGGAAAGGACCTTATTCCGATCTTGCAGGCATGAACCATGCGGATGCAACCATACGGGTAGAATATGATGGGGAGACAGGTCATGATATAACAGTTGCATTGACAGGGAAAATCACAACATTATGCCCTTGCTCCAAGGAAATTAGTGAATACAGTGCGCATAACCAGCGTGGGAATGTCACGATGGAAGTGAAATTAACCGATGATTACGATGAGCAGGACTTAGATTGGAAAGCTGCCCTTTTAGAAGCGGCGGAAAGCAATGCCAGTGCACGTATTCATCCGGTCCTCAAGCGTCCGGATGAGAAAATGGTGACGGAGCAGGCTTATGAAAACCCTCGTTTCGTCGAGGATATCGTACGTCTAGTTGCAGCAGATTTGTATGAGTACGACTTTGTGGAAGCATTTAAAGTTTCCTGTCGTAATGAAGAATCCATCCACCTGCACGATGCAGTAGCAACGGTGACTTATGATAAGAAACAGGAACAAAACTAAGGTTCGCAAGCGATGAAACACATAATGATTGCATTGATCCAGTTTTACCGGAAGGGCATCAGTCCATTCTTCCCGCCTACATGCCGATTTCAACCAACATGTTCCGAATACGGACTTGAAGCCTTTCGCCGGTTTGGATTCTTTAAAGGTTTTTACCTCACTGTAAGACGCATCTCGAAATGCCACCCCTTTCACAAAGGGGGATTCGATCCTGTTCCAGATAAAAAACGCAGCCTTAAATAATGCAGAAACAGGTTTGAACAGATGAAACACAGGATACAGCACTATTAGACCATCTGAACGAACAGGAGATGAAATCATGAATTTAACAGTAACTGAGGAAGCAGCAAAATGGTACAAAGACGAGCTTGACATAGAGGAAGAAGGACACCTCCGTTTCTATGTCCGGTACGGGGGTGTCGGAGGCCTGCAGCCGGGTTTTTCTTTAGCCATCAGCCTGTCAGAACCCGTCGATCCAATTGCTCAAACGGATACAGGAACGATTCACTTTTTCATTGAAGCGGATGATGAATGGTATTTCGACGGCCATTCCCTCCTTGTGGAACTAGATGAAAAATGGAAGGAACCTTCCTTCGAATACCAAAATAAGACGCCATAAGGCGTCTTATTTTTGGTTTAAGGGCGTTCCTTCTGCTTTTTCAAACGAAATCTGCGAATGTGCTCCCCATATCCTTCCTTAGAGAGGATATCAAACTGACGATCCCCGAAAAGGTCGAAGTGAGGAAAACGGGGGTCGCGGTGAATCCATTTGCCGTCAAGGCCATGTACCTTGCCCCACTCCTCTAGTCTCTGAATATCTGCACATCCGACTTTCGTTACGGTATCGCATCCCGGAAAGCGATCATCAAGCCAAAAATGTGTCAGAAAAGCGATTTCCCCGTTTTTGACACGGCGCTTCCATTCCATCAATTCTTCACGCTTCACTCCGAAAGCCATCAGGAGGACGGCTCCATTGCATTTACGTATGCGTCGTGCCAGTCGGGAAAACTACGCCGGATGGAAACGGGACGGAAATTTTCACTCTTTACGATAACGTGCTTGGTTTCACCGGAAACGGCAAGGGTCCCGTCTGCATGCACCACTTCATAGCCATAGGATACGCGAAGACCGTCGTAGGCAGCTATCCATGTGCGCACTTTGACATCATCTCCGTAGCGGACTGGATTCTTAAAGCTGATATTCGCATCGATGACAGGAGAAACGACTCCTTGCTTCTCTATTTCCGCGTAATTGAAACCGATCCCCTCGATGAAACTCGTCCTGCCGATTTCAAACCACACAAGGTAGTTTGCATGATAGACAACCCCCATCATATCTGTTTCCTGATACCTTACCTGTATCGGCGTTTCTACTATTTTCATCGTTACGACTCCCTCCGTACCATATTCCAAGCTTTCTCAAAATCATTAAGCTCTAATACATTCATATCCGCTTCTTCCACTTCCAGAATCCTGATGGCCTGAAACTGGATGGCTTCGTTGACTAGATTGTGAATAAATCTTCCATTCCCCTGAATAGAATGATCGGTGAACTTCTCAAGAAGAAATGACTCCGTCCATTCATTGAAATGATAGCCGTATTGAGCCGATTGATAGTGTGTCATCTGCAGCAGTTCCTGTTCCGCGTAATCAGGAAAACGGAAATACTTTTTGAATCGGGATGATAACCCTGGGTTGCTTTCAACCAATTGTTCCATTTCCTTCTCATACCCTGCTAAAATGACCACTAAGTTTTCATTGTGCTTCGTCATTTCGTCGACGAGTGTCTCGATTGCTTCTTTTCCGAATTCGTCACGCCCACCATTATATAAGGAATAGGCTTCATCGATAAACAGTACGCCTCCGAGAGCTTCTCTGATCTTACGCTTCGTTTTTATAGCGGTTTGCCCGACATAACCTGCTACCAGATCACTCCTCGAAACGACGACCATGTGGCCGCGCTTAAGTAAGCCGCATTCTTTAAGGACCCCTGCATAAATATCAGCCACCGTCGTTTTTCCTGTTCCCGGGTTACCAGAGAAGACGGAATGAAGCTGAATCGGTACAACCGGGTATCCTTGTTCTTTCCGTTTTTGCTGCGCTTGTACGAAGGAAGAAAGCTTACGCACTTCCTCTTTGACATTGTGAAGTCCAATTAAGGAATCAAGGCGCTTCATCGGGGAATGTTCGCTGGTATCAGAAGATTCCTCTACATCCAAATCATCCAAGTCAATTCTCATATGATCAAGCCAGTGGTGCTTGTCTCTCTCCGCTTCTTTCGCACCTTTTTGGAAAACGGTTTTCAAAACGAGATTTTTCACCGTCCGTGCATTCCCGAACGAATCATCGACCCTCTCTCTTTCAATTAAAGAGACAAATTCATTTCGAGCTGCTTCTGTGAAAAAGAAATCGTTATCTAGCGCGGTTTCTTCGGCAATCGTGATGAGTTCGTCCATCTGATAATCCGGCAGCTCCATTTGATTCTGTTCCGGAAATCTACTGCGTAATCCGGGATTGGACCATAGGAATTGCCGCATTTCCTCCGGATAACCAGCAAGAATCACCGCAAACTTCCCACCATATTCTTTGCTTGTCATAGCAGAGACGAGCGTATCAATGACGGCTTGACCGTAGTCGTTTCCTGTCTGTCCTTCCCTGCGGAGTGTATAGGCTTCATCAATAAACAGCACTCCTCCGATGGCTTGTTTCACATAATTCATCGTGTTCTCTTCACTTTGTCCAACGTAAGATCCTACTAAATGGGAGCGGTTTACTTCCACTACCTCTTTCGTTTCAAGAATCCCCAGTTCATGATAAATATCAGCGAGCAGGCGTGCCATCGTGGTTTTTCCTGTTCCTGGATTACCAGTAATAATCATGTGCAGACCCGGTTCGTCGACCATGGAAAAACCAAAGCTTTTCCTTCTTTGCTGATATTTAAGAAAATGGTAGTACCTGCGAATGTATGTCTTTACATCCTTCAAACCCACCATCCTGTCGAAAGCTTCTAATGGACTTCCATACACACCACCTGTCAAAAAATCAGGCAAACGCTTGAAAAGCTCATCCTGAACGTCGGATAAACGTCGCATTCGCTGATTGATGTCTTTGACAGGAAGCCGTATTCTTCGGTTCTCTATAGACGCGATTGCATCTTCCAGCATCGTCTCAAGGTCTGTCAATTCCTGATAGACTTCCTGGTAAATTTTCATACGAGTGGATGCATTCAGAATGGTCTTCTCAGCAAGATCCCCATCCCACGTTTCCCGTAGCTCTTTAATATCCTCATATATAACTCTTGCCTTTTTCGCCTTTGCAGAATCATGATCTGTCTCATGAAGGGACCACTGTTCAAACGGCGTATCCCTTAATAACTTATAAGCGTGCAGCAGCAGTTGGGATTCATATAGATCATGGATAAGCGGATGGTTTCCCTCCATGACTCTTGCCTCATCGATAAACTGCTCGGCAAGCGCATCCTTTCCATCGTGTCTTTGAATCCGGTGATATGCAAGTGCCGCATACAACAGGGCCTGCAGCTCTTTATCCTGTAATTCGTTTTCATTTAAATATCGCAATGCTTCCGTTTCAGAAATCGGCGGCTGGTCCTCTATATCCGACCATTGCCTTAACTTATCTAACATGTCCAATCACTTCCTTTTCTATCAACGCCTTTCATTTTATCACAGACAACGAATTATGTAGACGAACACCGCTTAAAGTCGAGAAATGAAAAGCCGTCCCTGACAAGGACGGCTTACCATCAATATTGCTGATGCCTGGATTCATCTTTCATTTCTTCCCTCATAGCCTGAAGAGATTGGTTTCGATGTTTATATTTCTTCTCGATGTCCTGGCGCTCTTCCTCGGTCGCGTAGGCTAATACATCATTTGACGCTTCTATGTTCTCTATCGTGTTCTGCACCTGATTCTGTAACCGCTCCACATTATCAGCCCGATGATCCGGGTTTGGCTTTTGATTCGACATATGCTGTTGTTTATGAGACATCTCATGAACCTCCTAAAAAGAATGAACCATCCAGTGGTCAACGATTACTTTTCCCCTTCGTTCGGCACTTTATGAAGGAATTCAAAAAAAACAAATCCCAGTTTAAGACGGGATTTGTTTCATTCGATCTCGGTGGCGTTTCTCTATCCGTTCATCGATCTGTGCCATTAATTTCTCATCTGCCTGAATAGAGCGAATGTTTTCTTTAATCCGTTCTTCCAGGGATATAGGTTTGTGTCTTCTCATGGGAATCTCTCCTTTAATAAGCAGTATTTCCCTTAAACAATAAAAATATTCCTAATTTAACGCATCTTTCATCTTCACCATAAATTCATAAGTCATCGGGCCTGTTCTCCGCTCTTTTTGGATAATTCCATCTGTACCTATGAAATAAGTGGTCGGAATAGCTAAGATCTGATATGTCTCATTTATTTCGAGCTGTTCATCCAGAAGAACAGGAAATGTATATTCCCCGCTGCTGATAAAATCTCTCACCATACTTATTCCTCCGTCTTCGGTGCCGGTACCGTTTACGGCAAGGATCTCCACTTCATCAGAAAAGGCTTCATAGAACTTTTGCATTTCGGGCATTTCTTCCCGGCATGGGGGACACCAGGTCGTCCAATAGTTAAGAAACACTTTCTTTCCCCTGTAATCGCTTAGACGGACGGTCTCTCCCGTTACTGTCTCCACGGTGAAATCAGGAGCTGCCTCCCCCACCTCTAAGCCGTCCGGCGCATTCGGAGCCACCATCCCTGCCCCCTGCTTTTCTTCTGTATCCCTCTCACCCGTTTTCTCATCTTCCCCTCCAAAACCGGGAAGGACAACCATGGCGAAAAGTACAAGGAGAAAAGCCAAAGCCAGCCATTGCTTCATTATATCCTGCCCCCGTCCGAAACTCATTTACTTCTATGTATAAGAATAACGGAATTCTTTTATTCCTTCTAGTCCCTATTTTATATGAAAGAAGAAGACCGCCCAAAGGACGATCTTCTTACATTGGATCAGCTCAATTTATTTCGTAGAACCATTTGCAGAATACCACCGTGACGGTAATAATCCACTTCCACTTCGCTGTCAAAGCGGGCAATTACTTCAAATTCTTTCTTATTGCCTTCCTCATCGGTCGCTGTCACTTTGACAAGATCGCGAGGTTTGACACTTTCACCCACTTCTACATCGAACGTTTCACGTCCGGACAGACCGAGAGACTCAATAGAATCTTCTGGTTGGAACTGAAGCGGAAGTACACCCATCATGACAAGGTTGGAACGGTGGATTCTTTCAAAACTTTCTGCAAGGACCGTTCTGATCCCCAGAAGGTCTGTACCTTTAGCTGCCCAGTCACGGGAGCTGCCCATACCATAGTCGTTTCCAGCAAGGACCATCAACGGCGTTTCGTCCTGCTGATACTTCATAGCTGCTGTGTAGATCGGCATCACTTCTTCTGTAGGCCAGTAAGTTGTGAAACCTCCCTCTGTTCCAGGAGCAAGTTCATTACGAATACGAATGTTTGCGAACGTTCCGCGCATCATTACTTCGTGGTTACCACGACGGGATCCGTATGAGTTAAAGTTTCTAGGGCTTACGCCATTTTCCTGCAGGTACTCGCCGGCAGGCATGTCTTTAGGAATAGCACCGGCCGGAGAAATGTGGTCGGTCGTTACCGAGTCGCCAAACCTTCCGATCACACGCATACCCGTTACCGGTTTAACCGTTTCAGGTTCACTTGATAGACCTTCGAAGAACGGCGGATTCTGAATATATGTGGAGTTATCGTTCCAATCATACAGTGGTTCGTCCGTCGTATCGATTTCATTCCACTTTTCGTTGGAATTAAACACGTTCTCGTACTCTTTACGGAATATTTCCGGGGTTACGACACGGGAAATCTCTGCTTTGATTTCTTCCTGAGACTGCCAA